>NZ_JBBAKG010000139.1:0-13293 GCF_040403615.1 Haliscomenobacter sp.
TACCTTATTTTTGGTGTTATTGAAGCCTTAGCCTGACGGCCATGGTCTGTAGACGTGCGTAACTAAAAGAAAATGAGCATATTAATTTTAATTTACTCCGCTACGACCAGCCCTTCACCGGCATCTCTGGCCTGACTGCAGCCCCTGCCCAAAAAGCAGGCAACATCAGCCAGATCGCCTCGCGTGTACGTGGCCGCGAAGCACAGATCATGTCCTACTCCTACGACTACCTCAGCCGCCTGAGCAGCTCCACCTTTCACAACTACTCGGACGCAGGGGTGATCTCTGGCACTACGCGATGTTAAGACGAGACAAAATCTAAAACCTTATCCAAAGACCCCCTCAATCCGCTGTTTCATCTCCTCAACCGTCACCTCTCCCTCTATCCATTCCTGAATCAAAGCAGTACACTGTGCTCTTGTTTCCACGGTAAGCACTGTATAAATCACCAATTCATCAACTGCCACTTGCCCTTCTTCCAGTTCAATGGTATCGAGCCATGCCGTGGTAAGAATATTGTCTTCAATTTCATTCGGATCAATCTGAATGACCCGAACTGCCCGATTTTTCTCTAGGATATATGCACTGAAAATTGGATTGCCATCATAGTCATTGGCATCATTGATATAAGCACGGTACACAAAACCATGTGCTGCGGCCAATTGGTCAAACAAGTGCTTCCAATACGTTTTAGCTAAACCGTATATCCGACGGTCTTCTAAAAAATTAGCGTAAAGAATTTGTGGTGCCATGACTTTATGAGTAAAAGTACCAAAGCAAAACTGCCATTAAGAATATGGTTACAAAAGCGGTTCCTCCTAGTATTTCGATGTCGATACGAGTCTTTTCTTTGACATTAACAAAGGCTTTCTTTTTGATCGCATCTACTCCTCCATTAACATTTTCAATGTAGCGTTTGGCCTGCTGAATTTGTTTATCGCGTGCTTTCAACTCTTTAGATGTCAGCAACTTCTTAAGTTTATCCAACAAGTTTAGCGCATCCTCTTTTGATAAAGGCTCATCTTGTGCCCAAGATACTGATTTTTCTAAATCTTTGCCTTGGGCTTGTATGCGTCCTCGATGCGGCTTCGACATTTTGGTGTATTTTAGGAATGTTTTACTGAACACCAAAATAAATGAAAAAATTCCAGACCAGTACCATTATCTGCATGCCTACAGACGTGCGTAATCAAAAGAAAATGACTTCTTTAGTCTTTAAAGCCAAACCCTTCACCGGCATCTCTGGCCTGACGGCAGCCCCCGCCCAAAAAGCGGGCAACATCAGCCAGATCGCCTCGCGCGTACGTGGCCGCGAAGCCCAGATCCTATCGTACAGCTACGACTACCTCAGCCGCCTGAGCTCCTCCACCTTCCAAAACTACTCGGATGCTGGCGTGATCTCTGGCACCGACAACTACAACGAAAACCTTACCTACGACCTGCGCGGCAACATCCAAACCTTGCAACTCCAGTTCTTCATTGCTTTGTACGAAAAGATGCTTCGCATAAAACTATTCCAGGCTCCATCAGGTTCTATCCAAATCAGATGGGCAAGCTCCGCTGGTTTAAGCGCTTGCCCGTTTGATTTCAACAAATAATGCACCATGAAGAATATTCCGGTATCTGTATTAGAATTAGCGGTGGTTTCAGACGGGGATAATGCAGTTACAGCAATCAGGAATACAGTGGAAGTTGCTCGGCATACGGAATCGCTCGGTTACAAAAGAATCTGGCTAGCCGAGCATCACAATATGGAACACATTGCCAGTTCGGCTACGACTTTGTTGATTGGGCATATAGCCGGATTCACAAAAGGGAAAATTCGGGTAGGTTCTGGCGGTATCATGCTGCCCAACCACAGCCCTTTAGCGATAGCTGAACAGTTTGGAACGCTGGCGAGTATCTATCCTGGCAAAATTGATTTGGGGCTTGGAAGAGCTCCGGGAACCGACCAGCAGACAGCCCTGGCCTTGCGCAGAAACAATGCGTATGTTGAGTATGATTTCCAGGCCGAGATTCTGCAACTGCAAAAATATTTCAGCACCGACAACAAATTGTCCAAAGTAAGGGCCTTTCCGGGAGAAGGAGTGGAGGTGCCTATATGGATTTTGGGTTCCAGCACCGACAGTGCCTACCTTGCGGCCAGTTTGGGCTTGCCGTATGCCTTTGCAGCCCATTTTGCACCAAGACTGTTCAAGTCGGCCATAGAGATTTACCGAAAGAATTTTCGCCCTTCTTCCCAACTGGAAAAACCTTATGTAATGGCTTGTGTAAATGTGCTGGCTGCCGATACGGATGAAGAAGCTGAGTTTTTGTCTACCAGCCTGTACAAATTGTTCCTGGGCATCATTACCAATGAGCGAAAACCATTGCAAGCCCCGGCACCATTGCCTGCTATTTTTAATAATCCCGAGGTGCAACAGGCCATTCAAAGCATGATGTATTACACTTTCACCGGGAGCGAACAAACCCTGCAAAGGGAATTGTCGGCATTTGTAGCCGAAACAGGCATAGATGAATTGATGATTACCAGTCACATTTATGATAAAGCGGCAAAGCTTAAATCGTTTTTGATCGTGAGTGAGGTGATGAATAGTCAGATCTTCAGCCCAATTTGAATCCGATTGAGCAAACCCGTAAATTGAATGACGAATAATGCAAAGAGTGTGGATTTCAGTAGCCCGATCGCTCCATCCGTCAATACCGCAGGCAAACTCCAGCCCAACAGCTCCACAAAAGCATACGCAAAATAAGGCATCAGGTAGCAGGTCAAAGTACTCGATCCCGCTGGAGCAATGAAAGCTGCCCAGCTGGTACGCCCCTTTACATCCGCAATAAAATGCAGTAGTACAAAGGCCAGGATGCTTATCCCCGCGCAGATGCTCGTCCAGGAAGGTGTGGCACGAATTTTCGAGATGCCCCATTCGGGTCTGGTGGCGAAACCAAAAACAATCAGTATGAGGGCTACCCCAAGCAGGCTGGGAATTAGCCACTTCAATTGAGCTTTGGCCGCTAGTTGAGTATACATCACCGTGGTCAATACGCCCAGCATCACACTGGCGTGGGTGGATGCGCTGACCACCAATTGCAAATCGACCCCAAGCAGCCGAACAAATTCGTTGACATTGAGCAGCAACAACCCAATGCAGGCTACTGCCAACCACCATACTTTATCCCCAATCCACAAATAAAGCAAAGCAACCAGTAAATACGCCCAGCCGATCAAACCCAAAATACCCCACCAATGGATCATCATCCAATTGCCCGACGCACTTTGGTAAATGGACGCCAAAAAGGCCAAAATGATCCAGCCCAAAATTTTGACCAAAATAGTCGGTACTACGCCAAAGACCATAGGATTGCGGTAATTGTTCCAAATGAGCATAAAGGCCAGGGCCATCAATATTTGCCAATATTCCTTGCGAATCAGCAACTGGGCAGCGTCGATGTTTTCCAGGTTGACCATAAACAAGCCCATGACCAACAAAGCGAAGGTTCTGCTAAGGATGTGCAGCATCACCGAAACTTTGGAGGCTCCTTTTTCTAACCTCGCCTTCACAGCGTGTGGAATGGATAGCCCTACAATGAATAAAAAAGCAGGAAACACCGCATCAGACAAACCCATTCCATCAACCTCAGCAGCGGTATGCAGTAGCCAACGGGGAACATGGCTCAAACTCCAGAGGTCATTGACAAAAATCATCAATAACATGGTCAATGCCCGCAGGATGTCGATGGAGTGTAGGCGCTGGTTTTTCATGCTTAAAAATAACAAAAGTCTTTAACTTGCAGAAAGTCAAGTTCAATCACTCCAGAATGATTCGATTTTTCTAACTTTTCGCTAAACATGCTAAATCAAGAAGAGATGATTAAAAAAGGTTTGTTGGTTATGGGGCTAATCGCTGCAGTCATCGGGCCGCTTAAAGCTGCTTATTTGTTACTGCCAATGGATGCAGACAAACAAAAGCAGCACCTCAAGGCTTATGGAATCACTTATTGGGTGTTGAACAACGGGGTGGAAGCCTGGTGGTTGCTCAATTACCGAGGGGGGAGCTTTGCCTTTGAACACAATAAACTTTTTGAAAAAGAATGCCTAACCAGAGGGGTAAGCTATGAAATCATTCCCGATGCACAATTCAAAAACATACTCGATCAAATCGCCAATCCTGAGGTGAATATGGAGGCAATGAAACTGGAAAAGGCGCCCAAAATTGCAGTATACACCCCCGAAGTGGACGGAAAAGGCAAAGCCATCCAGCCTTGGGAGGATGCAGTTACACTCGTACTCACCTACGCTGAAATTCCCTTTGACATGTTGTATGATCGAGAAGTGCTCCAGGATAAACTCCCTCAATACGACTGGATACACCTGCACCACGAAGATTTTACAGGGCAGCTTGGCCGCAATAATCGCGGCTATAGAAATGCTTCCTGGTATGAGGAATACAAGCAAAGATCTGAAGATTTGGCTTATAGCATGGGGTACAAAAAAGTATCGCATTCCAAACTGGCCGTCGTCAAAAAAATCCGGGAATGGGTAGCCGGAGGTGGTTTTATGTTTGCCATGTGCTCGGCTACAGAAACTTACGACATAGCACTGGCCGCAGACGGGGTGGATATTTGTAATGAAATTTTTGACGGAGATCCTGAAGATCCCAATGCACAGGCCAAACTAGATTTTAATAAAACTTTTGCCTTTAAAAACTTTACCCTGGCCGATGGTCCTAACGGGCATAACTTTTCTACGATTGATGTTGGTCGCGGATGGTCGCGAAATGTAGCGCCTCAGCAAGATTATTTCACCTTGTTTGATTTTTCGGCCAAATGGGATCCCGTTCCTTCCATCCTCACGCAATGCCATACCCGAACCATCAAAGGGTTTATTGGGCAAACCACCGCATTTAGAAAACAATACTTGAAAACGAATGTCTTGCTTTTGGGTGAAAACAAAGCGCAAAACGAGGCCCGTTACATTCATGGCATTTTTGGTAAAGGCTTCTGGACTTTTTACGGGGGTCACGATCCTGAAGATTACCTGCACCGCATCGAAGACCCGGAAACCGACCTGAGTTTACACCCCGATTCTCCAGGTTATCGCCTGATTTTGAACAACATCCTTTTCCCCGCAGCAAAGAAAAAAGAAAGGAAGACGTGATGGGATAAAAACCTTAGCCTGCTTCGCCTCACCCAATCTCCAACACCCTTCTTGCCTTCTCCTCCCTCAAAAAACCAGGCAAATTTCCCATGATCGACTCCCTCAGTGCCGCCAACAACCTCCGCTTCGCAAAATGTGGATGCGTCAGCAAACTGATCTCCCGTACCGGGGCGGGTGCCTGAAAAAAACGCACGTATTGCATTTGATCCTCGTCTAGATCCAGCACTGCCAATTGGGGCAAAATGGTGATCCCCGAGTGATTCTCTACCAGGCGCCGCAAGGTTTCCAGGCTGCCTGCTTCGTAGGCGATGTTGCTCCAACCGCTTTGCGCCTTTTGGAGGGCACAAAGATTGACCACCTGATTGCGCAGGCAATGTCCTTCTTCCAGCAATACCAGTCGGTTAGGGTCAATGTCTTCGGTGAGCAGGAAGCGTTTTTCCAAAATCGATGTCTCGTGGGGGGCATAGGCTACAAATTCTTCGTAAAACAGGCAATCCTTCACAAAAAGACCTTCCTCTGCCGGGGTTGCCAACAGAATGGCATCCAATTGCTCGCGTTTGAGCAGTGCCAACAAGTTTTCAGTAGTCCGCTCATGGATATGCAACTTGATTTCGGGAAATTTTTCCGAAAAATCCTTTAGAAACAACGGCAGCAAATAAGGCGCCAGCGTTGGAATGATTCCCAGGCTGAACTCGCCACTTTGGGCTTCGCAATGGTCGCTGACCATCAGGCGCAGGGCCTCCGTTTCGCGCAAGACCCGCCGCGCTTGTTGGATAAAGGGCACCCCCAACTCGGTCGGCACCACGGGTTGCTTGCTGCGGTCGAAGAGTTTTACCCCCAATTCATCCTCCAGTTTTTGCAAGGCAGCACTCAACGAGGGTTGAGCAACGTGACATTCTTCGGCAGCAATGGAAAAACGGCGGTGGTTGTCTAGTGCGACTACATATTCCAGTTGTTGTAAGGTCATCTATTCAATAGTTTTTAGCTATTCAAAGATAGGAACTATTATTTAAAGTGATTTAAAAAGATAAAAATACACCCACCCAGCTTCAAGTAAATTGATATTCACCACTTATAAATTTTGCCAAACAGTGTAAATTCGCTAATTGATTGGGCGTGGAGAAAAAAAACTTCAAAATATTTTACGCAATCGATTTCGTAAATCAAAATCCTTTTCCGACATTTACCGCTGGTAAGCATTTTATCTTCAGTAGAACATTGTAATACACTACCAAACTACAAACAAACAAACATTAAGCTTCGCTTTGGCACTGTGGATCAATGCACTTGAATTGAGGTGACATGATCTGCGGTGCCGAAAGCTTTGATCTCGCCAAGCACAAGCTCTGAAACTTCTTCCTCCAATAAAAGTCAGGTAAATATGATACAAACCATGCGCTGGTTTGGGCCCAATGACCCCGTTGCCCTTGCGCACATTCGTCAAGCGGGTTGCACTGGGGTCGTCACGGCCTTGCATCAAATTCCGGTAGATGAAGTCTGGTCGCCCGAAGCCGTCGCCGCACGGATTGCGATCATCGACAAAGCAGGGGGGCTGTATTGGTCAGTGGTCGAAAGCCTGCCCGTACACGAGGACATCAAAAAAGGCCTGCCCAGCCGCAACCTGTACATCGCCAATTATCAGGAGTCCCTGCGCAACCTGGCGGCCTGTGGCATCCGCACGGTGTGCTACAACTTCATGCCCGTACTGGATTGGTCGCGTACCGATTTGGTGTACGAATTGCCCAATGGTGCCCGAACCCTGCGCTTTGTGTGGCAGGATTTTGCGGTGTTTGACCTGTGTATTTTAAAGCGGCCTGGTGCAGAAAAGGACTATACACCGGAAGTGCAAAAAGCTGCCATAGACCAGTTTGCCAGTATGTCCGACGAGGCCAAACAAAAGCTGCAACAAACGGCTTTGCTGGGGTTGCCGGGTTCTGAAGAAGCCTTTAGCCTGGAAAATTTTCAAAGCCTGCTGGATGCCTATGCCCACATTGGCGATGCTGAACTGCGGCAAAACCTATACTATTTCATTCAGCAAGTTGCTCCGGTAGCGGAAGAATGCGGCATCAACCTGTGCATTCACCCCGATGATCCGCCACGGCCATTGTTGGGTTTGCCACGGGTGGTGAGTACCGCAAGCGATTTGCAACAATTGCTGGATGCCTGCCCAATTCGCGCCAATGGGATTACTTTTTGCACGGGTTCTTTGGGCGTGCGGGCCGACAACGACCTGCCCGCCATGTTCATTCGTTTTGCGGATCGGATTCATTTTATCCACCTGCGCGCCACCAAGCGGGAAAACAACCCGCTGAATTTTCACGAAGCCGATCACCTCACAGGCGATGTGGACATGTATGCGGTGGTAAAAGCCATTGTGCTGGAGGAAAATCGCCGGGCTAACTTGGGGCAAACGGATGCCCAAATTCCTTTCCGCCCCGATCATGGCCACCAGATGCTGGATGATTTGGAAAAGAAGACCTATCCTGGTTATTCGGCGATCGGGCGCTTGAAGGGGCTGGCGGAGATTCGGGGACTAGAACTTGGTATTCAGCTCAGTATACAATAATGAGAGCTTGGATTAACCGTGACTAGGCAAAGGTTTTCACTCCCAGTATCTCTATTTAAATTGTTGCATTACAGCTATAAACACATCAACATGATACGCCTTTTTTGCTTATTCAGCTTTCTCATCATTGGTTTTTGCGCCAGCGCCGACGACGGCTACCGCCTCTGGTTGAAATACGACTTGATCAAAAACACCAGCGTTCGTACGCAATACCAGACCTTTACGCAGTACATCACCTATACCGGTACTGACGCTGTGTCCCAAACAGCAGCTCAAGAATTACAAACCGGCTTACAAGGGCTGTTGGGCAAAAACATCCGTTTGCAAAACACGGCAAGCAGTGCCCCCAGCGGCATCAGTTTGGTACTCAATGCCAGTCCTCAAGTCAATCTGGGCAAGGAAGGTTTCAGCATTGCCCTCCAGAACAATCGTTTAGTAATCAGCAGCAACACTCCATCCGGCCTCCTGTACGGCGCATTTGCGTTGCTGCGCAAAATCCAAACCGCTACCCCACTGAGCAAAATCCCCGAAACAAGTACTCCCCGCATTCAATTGCGCATGCTCAACCACTGGGACAACACCAACGGCACCATTGAACGTGGCTACGCCGGTGCTTCCCTTTGGAAATGGTACGAACTGCCCGAAAACGTTGATCCCCGTTACCGCGATTACGCCCGTGCCAACGCCTCCGTCGGCATCAACGCTGTTGTGGTAAACAACGTCAACGCCAGTGCCCGCTTCATGAGCCGTGAGTATTTGCTCAAAGTCAAAGCCCTGGCGGACGTATTCAGACCATATGGCATCAAGATTTTCCTATCGGTGAATTTTGCTGCACCAAAAATTCTGGACAAATTCAAGAATTCTGACCCACTCGAACCCGCTGTTCGCCAATGGTGGGTGGAGAAAGCCAAAGAAATATACGGCATCATCCCGGATTTTGGCGGATTCCTGGTCAAAGCCAACTCGGAGGGCGAACCCGGGCCCCAGGATTTTGGACGTACCCATGCCGATGGTGCCAATATGCTGGCCGAGGCAGTAGCACCTTTCAAAGGCATCGTGATCTGGCGGGCATTTGTGTACAAAGCTGATCCCAAAGGCGATCGTTTCAAAGCGGCTTACGAAGAATTCAAACCTCTGGATGGCGCTTTTTTGCCGAATGTAGTGGTGCAAGTCAAAAATGGGCCGATCGATTTTCAGCCCCGCGAGCCATTTTCTCCGCTTTTTGGCGCGATGCCCAAAACGCCGCTGGCGATGGAATTTCAAATCACGCAGGAATACCTGGGTTTTTCCACCAACCTGGTTTACCTCGCACCCTTGTTCAAGGAATGCTTAAATACCGACACCTACGCCAATGGACCAGGCTCTACCGTTGCCAAGGTCATTGATGGCAGTTTGCACCAATACCCCATCAGCATCATTGCGGGGGTAGCCAATACGGGTTCCGACCGCAACTGGTGTGGCCACTTGATGTCGCAATCCAATTGGTACGCCTTTGGTCGCCTGGCCTGGGATCACCAATTGAGCAGTAGCCAGATTGCCGAAGAATGGATTCGCATGACCCTCATTCAGGAAGCCGGCGGCGTAGCATCCATAGTATCCATTATGGAAGTCTCGCACGGTGTGTACGTCAATTTCACCACTCCATTGGGGTTGCACCACATCATGGGGCAAAACATTCATTTTGGCCCCGAGCCCTGGCTGGAACGCAGTGCCCGTCCCGATTGGACTTCCATTTATTACCATCGCGCCGATTCGATCGGCCTGGGTTTTGATCGCGGCGTCAATGGCAGCAATGCGCTGAGTTTGTACCATCCCGATGCCATTAAGCAATGGAGCAATGTGGATGCTTGCCCCCTACCCTATTTGCTCTGGTTTCACCATGTGGCTTGGAATAAAAAACTGTCCACTGGCCGTACCTTGTGGGAGGAGTTGTGCGGACGTTATTACACGGGAGTTGAATCCGTTGGTCTGATGCAAACAGCGTGGTCTACCCTAAAAGGCGATATAGATGCCGAGATCTTTGCGGATGTAAGTGGCCGATTGGCGGCACAGCAACGAGAGGCGCTGTGGTGGCGGGATGCTTGTGTCTTGTATTTTCAACAGTATTCCAAAATGCCAATTCCAGCACCATTAGCACCACCTACCCGGACTTTGGAGGAGATCAAAGAGTTGGTGCGGATGTATCAGTTGAAATGATGAAGTCAAGCAAGTGACACCATCTAAACTAAAGCCCCAGATTCCTACAATAGTTGGGTTTCTCTAGCGGTCTATTTTCTTTTTTTCTCTGCTTGGCGCATCGGCATGGCATCGATGGTATCAAAGAGTACGGCAGGAGCAATCGGCTGCTTTGTTCTTAATTTTGCAGTGCCATCCTTGCCGATGAGAATGACCATAAAAGTTTCTTTTCCAACTTTGTAAACTTCATACAAATGCCTGGAATCGGCTGCAGAAAATTCTATATTGCCTTTTGGGGTCAGCACTAGTACCTTTAGGTCGCGGTCAGCTAGCCCAGCACGTTCAGCATCGAGCAAAGACAGTTGATCAACGAGGCGATTGTCGGGAAGATCGGGTGCAAAAATTAATAAAACCCGATTTTTCCAACGATAAGGATCCAGTTGTTGGGCAAAAAGAGTGGAGCTACCCAATACTCCAAGAGCAATGAAATAAATGAAATGAAACGATGAGCTGCGGTTATAATGGAGCATATGCATAGATAATAGTCTTAAATTGAACCCTAAATAGAGGCCTTTTGTTCAGCGATAAAATCACTCAACATGGTTCTGCATTTTATACCCCATCCAGCTCTGCAGCATTTTGTAAAAAAAATCATCCTGGTGCGGTACCAACTGGATGCCAGCCAACCCAGACCCATCACCCCTTTCCCTCCTCAACCAGCACATTGTCTTTATTTTTATCCTTATGACAAAATTATTTCGCGAAACTATGCCGATCAAAAGATTGAAGAACAGCCGCATGCTACACTAATTGGCCCTCAATTGTCGCGGGTAGATCTTACCATGGGCTACAACATGCTGGTGATCATGGTTCTTTTTCAACCAGGTGGTATGCACCGTTTGCTGGGCATTCCAATGGCAGAAATGCTCAATCAACCCTTTGATGCAGCTTCTATTTTAGGCAATGACATTGACGAAATTACGGAACAGCTCAATGAAGTGTTGGACTTTAACAAAATGATTGCTATCGTGCAAAATTACTTGCTGTACAAGAGCAAAAAAACAAAAGCTATCCTTCCGATTGAGCAGGTATTGGCAAAAATGGCTAATCTGGAAAGGTTCAGCAATGTTGATCATTTGGCCAAAGAAGCCTGTGTCAGTGTGCGTCAGTTGGAGCGTCAGTTTAAGGAAAGGATTGGCATTTCACCTAAGTTGTATGCCCGACAAACCCGTTTTTCCAAAGCCTGGATAATGCACGAAACCAATCCCAAGCAGTCGTGGTCTCAAATTGCTTATGCTTGTCATTACGCCGATCAGATGCACATGATCCGGGATTTTAAAGAATTTGTAGATGGAACGCCTTCCACTTTAAAAAGCGATTTAGAAAAAACGCATTTAAGGCTTCAAGGCACTTCCCTTCTCTAATTATACTGTAACTGCAAGATGTCGCATTTGATCTATACCTGAGGCAATCCGGGCGCTACTTTTGTGTCGTAATTGTTTATTAACCAAAACAAAACTTCATGAAAACCATTGCTCTATTGACCTTTGCGCTTTTGCTTAGCTTCGTAACTTTTGGCCAAAGCGCTCAAGATGAATTGGATGTACGCGCGGTGATCAAAACCATGGAAACAGCCTGGAATACACACGATTATTCTTTTACAGGCAAAAATGACATTTTTGACTCCAATGCGGCAGTAATCAACCCTGTAGGAATGTACTGGAAAAACAAGGCTGAAATCATCAAAGCACTACAGGCTTTTGGCGAGACCAGATTTAAATACACTTCCACCCAGTACAACGTCAAAGCCGTTAAATTTTTGGCACCCAGCGTTGCTTTGCTTACGATGAGCGCCAAAGACCTGGTCGAACAGGATTTCCAAGGTGGCAAAAAAGGAGACAGCTTAGAGGGCATGTATTTCATCACCCTTCTTAAAGGAGGAAATGGCTGGAAGATTACCTCTCTACAGGTTACGGACGTCAATGTAAATGCCGCGCCAATGAATCCGATTAAGTAAGTTACTCCCTTTCGAGTCCAGGAAAGCCACTAATAAAGTTGGCTTTTCTGGACTCGAATTCTTTTGGATCACAACTGCTCCGCCACCCAATACAAAAACGCATCGGGTCCAAGGGAGGAGTTGCTCCAGCTTCTTCCCATGCGCACAATCACCACATTTTTGGTGGGGTGTACAAATACAAATTGATTGAACACTCCCGCTGCATAAAATGCCGGCGAACGGTAAGCCACACGGTACATTTTCCCTCGGCCATCGCGAGAAGGGCGCGCATTGAGTATGCTGCGGTAAGGAGTCTGTTGCTGAAATTGTAGCGCCTCGGTCGAATCCCGAAAAGTACGGGAAGAAGGCCGACTCCACCACTGGTTTTTGTACCCGCCATATTCTTCCATCAATCCTGGATCAGTACACGCTTTTACCCAGGCTTCAGACACAATCTGCTGCCCATTCCAGTTGCCTTTCTTCAGGTACAAGCGTCCGAATTTGGCAAAATCGCGGGTGGTGGCATTGATGCAACAAAAAGCCCTGACGGTTTGGTGGGCATCGGTATTCCAGTTGGCATCGCTTTCCATTTGTAGGGGCGTCCAAAGTTTGGCTTGGAGGTAGCTCTGGAGTTTTTGGTGGGTGGCACGCTCTACAATCAAGCCCAACAACTGAGTATTCAGGCTTTTGTATTCTTTTTCTCCTGGTGCCTTGGCCGATTTGGTTTTGAGTACAAGCCTGTTAACATTGCGCGAAAACGCCAATTTGACCAAATTGCTAAACGGGTTTTGGCCATTTTCCACACTTTTGACCCCACTGCGCATGTCCAAGAGGTGCTGGATGGTCACTTTTTCCAAACGAGGGTCACGTTTTTTCAACTCCGGCAAATAAGCAGTTATCGGTTCATCCAGGCTTTTGATTTTGCCTTCCTCTAAAGCGATGCCCACCAAGGTAGAGACCACCGATTTTGCCACCGAAAAAGAAGGCAGTTGGGTTTCTGGCTTGATGTTTTCAAAGTAGTTCTCGTACAAGACGGAATCATTGCGGATGACCAGGAAGGAATAGGTATGGGTAGGGGCGAGAACGGAATCCAGGATCCGCTTGAGTTTGGCTTTGTTTTCTGCACCACTTTGGAAATGAAATGGTTTCTCCCCTTTTACCAGGGCGCTCGACCGAAAGGAAGACAAGGACTCTAATTTAAAATGGCGGTATTTGTAGGCGGTAACAACATAACAGGACGGCAATTCAAAAAGACAAAACAATAGGAGAAACAGGAGAATGGTTTTGAATTGCATGGTATCATACAGGTTTGAGATTCCAAAACAATAAAAAAATGGATTCAAAGTGAATACACTTTAAATCCATTTTAATCAAAAAATCTTCGTGGAGGCGGCGAGAGTC
>NZ_JBBAKG010000140.1:0-2728 GCF_040403615.1 Haliscomenobacter sp.
CATCCAGCAACTCCAACTCCGGGCAATCTCCTTCAAAAACCAGCCCTTGCAATTGATTTTTTTGCACATAAACCTGTTTGAGGTTTGCAAACCCCTCGGGTAAGCGCAAGGTACCGTTCAAGGCGCAGTTGTTGAGGTACAGGTATTGGAGTTTGGGTAAGTTGGTTTCAAATTCAATCTGGGTCAGTTTTTCGTTGTAGCCCAGGTACAGGTGTTCCAAGTCATGACATTCCTCGCCGAGGATCAGGCTATCAATGTCTTTCGCGGTCATGCTCAGGGCGATGAGGACGCCTTGGGCATTGAGGGCATAGGCGTTGCCACGGCGGCGTACTGCTTCTATTGCTTTTGCTTCATCTTTAATTTCCAGGTGTTCTAATTTCCATTTTTTTTCTTGAACCAGGTCTACATTCAGTCTTGACATACTTTGGGCTTGAGGTATATTTTAAAAAATTGGGCAGTAGAACCTTCACCGTCAGCCGGGTTACCAATACTACTGCCGCAGCGGCAAATCCGCGTTTTTGCCTCCAGAGTATGGAGTACCGGACAAACATCTGTTCAGTGGCTGTCATCCAACGAGCCCGTGAGCTGGAGGGGGAAACAACACCACTCGGAAACCATTGTTGTTGTTGCGGTTCGAGGGATTGTTGTTGTTCCGATTCGAGGGGCGGCAGTTCTGCGCATTGTTGTTCCAGCTACCGCCGCGAAGCACCCTTCGATGTTTGCCCTTGGCGTTAAAATTAGGAAAAAATTATTTTTTCTCGAAATGCTTTTGCGTTGGCGTGCTGCGTAAAGGCAATTAAAGGTAAGGCATGGCGCTGGCATTGTGCCTCAGTCCATTTGCCACTGTCGTGTTTATGCTCAATATTCCGCATTTTTTGCACAAATCGTTTGCGGCTGCGCTGTGACAATCGGGTATTGTAAGGGCGTAATACGTAGCCCACAAATGGTAAACCTGCAGAAGCATAATTCAAAAGCATGGGTTTGAGTGCGCAAGACAGTTGCTCTTCCACATAGATTTCAATCATCTGCTGGCATTCTTTCAATACTGAACGCTCGTCGTGCCACAAAACCATGTCATCCATGTAGCGCACATAGGCGCTGATGCATAGCTTTTCCTTGATGAAATGATCCAATGAACTCAGATAATGGTTGGCAAAATATTGGCTACTGAGGTTGCCGATGGGTACGCCTCGACTGGGTTGCACGACATAACTATCGATGATTTGGGCAAAAATCAGCAGGAGTTTCTCTTCTTTGAACATCCGGTCCAACTGGGTTTTGAGTACCACATGGTGAATGCTGTCAAAAAATTTGCGGACATCCAGCTTTAAAAAATAGCGATACTGACGTGTAAAACCCTCTGCAGCGTGCAGCGCGGCATGTACTCCCTTACCCGGCCTGCTGGCAAAACTATACTCCACTTGTGTCCGCTCAAAAAATGGATGGCATACGTTCATTAATGCGTGGTGCAGTACTTGCTCCTTAAATGCACTGGCACAAATTTGTCGTTCTTTGGGATCAAACACTTTGAAATAACGATAATCGCCTACCTCCACCTGGCCACTCATGATTTGCTGGTGCAGCAGCAATACATTGGATTCAAGATCCGCTTGGTAGCGTTGTACTTCCTCCGCATAGGATTTTCCCTTGCGGGCTTTCCAAAAGGCAAGACGCAGATTGTCAGGATCAACAATGGCTGACAGCAAATGATTAGCTCTTTTCATCTGGCTTTGGGATAAAATGAGCGCCGTATTTTTCCACTTTTTTTTCGCCGATTCCTTTAATGCTACGCATGGCCGCAAGGGTAATTTTTTCCAGGGTTGCTATGCCTGCCAATTCTTCATCGGTAAATACATTATATGCAGGGATGCCTTCGGCAACAGAAATCTGCTTTCTGATCTCTCGCATCAGCGAAAACCGGGCAAAACTGGCCTCATCCAGCACTAGGCGATAATCCACCTTGGCTTTATCTTTGAATGCTCCAGAGGGGTCGTCTATATAACTGACACAGCAGCACCAAAAGGCTTCCGTACCCAACACCGTCAATTGTTTTTCCAGTTTGATCACTTTCTTGGCGCGCAAAAAACGGTTCAATTCTTCATTGATGCTTTCTCCTCCAATGATTGGAATGGTGAATACTTTTAGTTGCATGTGTTTTACATTTAGTAGTGGGGCAAAATAAGTGTTCATTTTCTCTGAGTCAAAGAATTAGATAAGACACTTAAAATGAACCGTTTACTTGTCTAATCCTTTGACAAAATGAAACACTTATTTTTTTATCGCCCCTTATCCCTGAATCATGTTATTTCGAGCACTCGCGGGGTGCTGCCCGTCGGCTCGCCCACTCGCTCGACTGGCGGCACCCAGCTCCCATTGTCCCACTCTTCCTTGGGGCTCCGCCCTTTTCCTTTTCTTTTTTGCTCACGGGCTTTTTGGATTAGACAGGCCAACTGACTGGAGGGGGAAACAACACTACCCGAAAACCATAGTTGTCGCCGCGGTACGAGGGATAGCTGGTGGACCGAAGCGAGGGGCGGCAGTCCTGCGCAAGGTTGAGCCAGCTACCGCCGCGAAGCACCCGATTAGCACCCACCTCCCGATCTACCCAGGCGCTGCCATCCGCGGGAGCGCCCACGTAGCTGTCGTGCCACTGGTCTGCGCACCACTCCCATACGTTACCACTCATATCACAAATCCCCAATTCGTTGGGCAGCTTGAGGCCTACAGG
>NZ_JBBAKG010000140.1:2828-12926 GCF_040403615.1 Haliscomenobacter sp.
CGTTACCACTCATATCACAAATCCCCAATTCGTTGGGCAGCTTGAGGCCTACAGGTTGGGTTTGTCCGTGGCTGTTTTGGTTGTACCAGCCTACTTCGTCCAGCACATTGCTGCCGGTGTAGCGGTAGCCTTCCGATTTTTGGCCACCCCGTGCTGCGTATTCCCACTCGGCCTCGCTGGGCAGCCGGAAATGTTGATCAGCGGCAAGTCGCGTATCTGTTGCATTGAGTTTTTGGAGGAAACGCTGGGCATCCTCCCAGGACACCTGTTCTACAGGGCGATTTGCACCCTGAAAATTGGCAGGATTGTCGCCCATGATTGCCGCCCACAAGGCCTGGGTGACCGGGTATTTTCCGATGGCGAAGTCGGGCAGGGTAACGGCATGGATTTCCTTTTCATCATCATAGGCTTCGGGGTCATCGCTGCCCATCATAAACGTACCGCCGGGTACCAGCACCAGTTCGCTGTACTCGATGTCGGGATGGATGCGCTCAAAAGGTGGAAATGGCATGGTGAAAGGGTTTTGTGGGTTGTCAGTGATCAGCGGTTGGCTTTCAGCGCTCAGCTTTCAGAGGTCAGCTTTCAGCTTTCAGCAGGTAGCGATCAGCGCTTGACTTTTGCGCTGTACATTTTGGTTTTGTGGTTTCAAAATGGTCATTTAGATTCTGTTTATACAATTGACTTTCTAAAAAGTCATACTATTTTCAAAGTCCACTTGCAAAATAGTGTAACTTTTTGAGAAAACGTTCCTACAAACGTGGCATCTTGCTTATCATTGAAACCCATTTGCCCAACAAGCAGTAGCGATAATCACTGGCATGAGGTCAGTGGTCATAGCCCAATGTGTCTTATTCAAAGTGTGGTTTTTGTACGCAGTAAAATAGTTCAACACAAAAAAACAATTAGTTTTTTTATTTAGCCTAAATAAATTAAATTGCACCAATTACTGCTTCTAGACATACGCTCGAAAATATTCAAACCATGCAACTCAACGACTTGATCTTAAACCTCGATCAAACCAATGTTTTCTTTATTCAACAGGTAAACAAACAGGTAAATGTCGCACTTACCCTCCGCAATTGGTTTTTCGGTTTTTACCTCTTTGAATATGAACAGTTTGGTGCCGATAGAGCTACATATGGTACTAAATTGTATCGGACTTTAGCTCAAAAGCTACAAGCAAAGCGCATAAAAGGATTCTCCTACACCAATTTGCACCTTTACAAGCAGTTTTATCAAACCTATCCTCAAATTGTTCAGACAGTGTCTGAACAATTGAACTTACCAACAAGTATGCAAGAAATAATAAAAGCGAACCCTGTTCTTTCCGAAAATTCTCCGCTTTCTCCGGATATTACACTCTTAATCAACCAATTGAGTTTTTCCCATTTTATTGAGTTCCTAAAATGTGATTCCTCCCTACAACGCGCTTTTTACGAAACATATAGCCTAAGCAATCAATGGACAGTGCGTGACTTACAACGCGCTCGAAATAGTCTTTTGTTTGAACGCACAGGTCTTAGTACAGATAAAGAAAGTGTACTGCAAAAAGTACAGCAGCAGCAGGATATTGTGCCAAGTGACCTCATTCGAAATCCATACATTTTAGAATTTTTAGGATTACCCGAAAAACACAGTTACCAAGAAGCGGAATTAGAAGAAGCTATTGTCTCTCATTTGCAAGATTTTTTGATCGAACTTGGACAAGGTTTTTGCTTTGAAGCACGCCAAAAGCGTATTACTTTTGACAATACCCATTATCGGATTGATCTTGTGTTTTATCATCGTTTTTTAAAGTGTCATGTCTTGATTGACCTAAAGATCGGTGAATTTACACCTGCCGATGCGGGCCAAATGAATATGTATCTGAATTATTACCAGGATAATGAAATGAACGAAGGTGATAGCCCCCCGATCGGTATTATTCTTTGTGCTGGAAAAAACGAAAACCTAGTAAAATATGCTACTACAGGGCTATCTGAACAACTTTTTGTAAGTAAATATCTTATACAGTTGCCAAGTGAAATGCAACTCAAAGCTATTATTGAGGCTGAACAATCGAAGTTATAAACAGCTTTTAATTAATGCCTTGCCCCAAAAATCAGAATAATTTTATTGGTTTTGATCAGGCTTTCCTGTATGGTTTGCTTTAAAGTCCGTTCGACTACTATTGCTGAGCAATACTTTTCAACAAACACACTTGATTCTCGCGGAAATCCGCGAGAATTCACACCGAATTCTCGCGGATTTCCGCGAGAATTAGCATCAAATAATCTTTCCCACCGAAAGTTGCCTAAGTATGACACAAAATCCTCCCATTGATCCAACACAAATCCACCAAAATCACGTTTTAGATCAAGAGAACTACAAGTTTATGCATCCCTAAACCCCGGACGCTAACAAAAGAACACCATACTATGAGACTACACTTACTTGCTATCTTTTGCTGTTTTGTTGCGGCTTATTCCCTCAGTGGTCAAACCATTTGCACCAAAGTCAGAAACATTGCATGTGACATTACCTACAGGGACAGTACCAATTTTGAAACCAGTCTCAGCAACCGTTATCCGTGTGGGGAAGGGTCTTTTCCGGGGAGAGAGCGGGTCTACAGATTCAATTTAACTCAGCAACGCAACATTTATATTTCGCTGCAAATTGATAAGGCTGGAGTCGATCTGGACTTGTTTTTGCTGAGTTCGTGTACCTTGAGTGGAGATGCTTGTCTGGCGTACAGTACCTCAAATACCCGAAAAGAGCAGATTATCCAATCTCTGGATGCAGGTACTTACTACATTGTGGTGGATGCGAAATTGGCCGAGGCAATTGGGAGTTATCGGCTCAAAATTACTTGTGTAGACAACATCTGTCAACGCTCCATCTCTTCCATCAGCTGTGGTGAATACAAAGCCAAAGAAAACCTGGACAACGCCCTTAACCTGATCGACGAATACCCAGGCTGTCTGAATAAGACCTTTTCCGGTCGGGAAAAGATTTATCAACTTGATCCAGGTTCCAATTCCAGCATTCAGGTGGGTTTGCATGTAGACACCAGCAGTAAAAAAGAATTTGATTTGTTTCTAGTGCAAGTGGATGAAACCTGCTACGAGATTACCTGCCTTGCGCAAGCCACCGCTTCGGCCATCAAGGGCAGTAAATATTTGTTTAGCGACCAGCTTGGAGGCGGCACTTATTTCCTAATTGTTGATTCTCAGGATTTTTATACTTCCGGGGAATTTTCCATAGACGTTTCCTGTGCGGACTTGCCTTGTAGCAATTTGACTGCAATAAATTGCCGTGCTCCACTTCTTGGAGCCACCAGCATAGCGGCCAAAGATCGCAGCAAAGTGAGTCTTTACCGGGTTAGGCAAGAAAATGCCCCTGATAAATATTACCCAGGACAAGCCGGGCCCGAGAAAATCTATTCATTTGAAGTATTTGAAGCCCAGAATGTTACTTTAACCTTGAGCCAGCCCGGCGAACTCAAACCAAAAGACTTGAGCATTTTTGTGCTCAAAAATTGCGACAAACTAGATGCCGTTGCAGCAACTACGACCAGAGGCAGTGGCACAAAGACGCTTACTGTTTTTCTCAATCCCGGTACTTATTATGCGGTTGTGGATCAGTTTTTAGGCGCCGATGCCTATAAATTTTCGCTGGACATTCAGTTTACCCAGGCTTGTACCAATATTTGTGATTACGGTGGTGCTTTTATTTCCAGAGGGACGATTTTTTCCAATGAATTGTCGCGGTCAGAAGTTGCGCCAATTTTACTGTACGCGGATGAATGCGTAAAAGACGCCTTTGGCAATTTTTCAGCTGGAGGAAAAAGCTTGTATGCTGATGTTTTTTTGTTCAACAATGAAGCAGCGCAAAGCCCAATTGTGTTAACCCTGAATGCCAGCAGTGGCGCTCAAAACATCCGTGGTTTTATCATGCGTTGTGATTCTACGGCAAAGACAAGTTGCCTGGGCTTTACCGAGAATGGCACCCTGGATTTGGGCCCAAGTGCCACGGGTTTTTATTATGTAGTCATCCTGGGTACCCAAGCTATCCCTTATACTTTTAGCATTACGCCCAAGGGGGTGTGCCAATCCAATCCCGAATCCATTCCACTGAATACGAGCATTACCCGCACAGTCAGCGGAAAGCAGAACGATTTCAGCATCGGCGGTAGTGGTTTCAATGGGTATAGCAACTGTTACAGCGGTGCACGGGGCTATCAGGGCGAGGATGTAGAATTTCAATTCACGGTACCTTCTAATGTTTTGGTCAACATAACCCTTAGCTCCAGTGCGCAGATGGGGCTATTCCTTTATGGTTACGTTTGCGGAAAAGGATGCCTTGATTATACCCAAACCCCGATAGGTGGAGGAACCGGAGAAATTAAGGATTTCCCACTCAGTCCCGGGACTTATTACTTGATTGTAGACAAAAACGATCTTGCGCCTGAAAATGGTGAATTCAGCATCAGCATCAATACCCGACCAGCCAACTCTCGACCCTTTTTTCTGGCCTACGATCCGCTCAATTCCAATTGTGTGCAAAGCAACCGAAAAGGGCATAGCCTGGAAATCAATAAAAAAGCTGCCGCCTATCAATTGACTGCAAGCGACAAATGGTATATTTTTCCTGAACAACTGAGTCCTCAGGCCAGGGCCAATGAAAGGAATTGGGATCCCAGCCCCAGTGAGGAAAAAATGAAAATAGGTGAACTCAGAATGGACTCCCTGGGCGATGCCCAAAAATGTGGCTTCAGAGACCGTGATTCCCTCTTTATTGTGGTTGAAACCAATGACAAAGACCAACAATACATCCAGGAAATTCTGCCAGAATACGCAGCTCCACTACCCGGCAACGCGGTCACGGCCAAAGGACTATACAAGCCTGGAGGGGTAAGTTTGATCCCGGCATTTCGCTTCATTCGTCCCAGGCATTTTGCACTCAGCATCAATCAGCTCATCGTCAATCCCAATGAAAATGTCACCCAATCGATTGCATTGAAAACCAATGTTAAATTCAGGGTCAAAGTAGAACCCGCAGTGGATTACATCAAGATCATGGACTACCAAAGCATCTACCCAGCCGAAGCACAAGAAATTAAATTGTCCATCGCCAAAAACAGCAGTGGAAAACCCCGCGAACCGGTGAAATTGATTTTCACGTCCCTTGGCACTCCAGCATACCGCACAGAAGTACTCATCCAGGAGAAACAATGTATTCCCTTTGCAGCCAGCCTTGTAGCCAGTGAATCCACCACCTTGTGTCCGGGTAGCTCCATTACCTTGAGTGCGGCTGTCACCAACGGTAGTTTATCCGATTATGTTTATTCCTGGAGCAATGGTTCAACTGCTACTTTCATCGAGTTAAAAGATTTAAAATCGGGTACCACCGAATATGCGCTTTCCGTTACGCCGAAAAATGAAAGCGTATGCGAAGTAAAACCCTTGAAGCAAACCATCACAGTATTGGCTCGGCCTAATGCTCCAGTAGCGGTCAAATCAGAAGTAGGGGTTTGCAATGGTCAATTTGTGCCTTTGCTATCGGTGCTGCCTCAAGCCGGAGTAACGACCAACTGGTACAATAGTGCCAATGAACTATTGCCCGCTGTAGACGCAATCAGGTTTCTGCCTAGAGTAAGTCAGCCTGGCGCGTACACTTATTTTGTGGAAACGCAAAGCAGCGCGGGTTGCATCAGCGCAGAGCGCATTCCCATCAAACTGATCATCTATCCCAAATTTACCCTGGCCAATGAAACTATTGAGAACCAAGTGTCGTGTAAAGGAGGCAGTGATGGGGTCTTAAACGTACGGCTCAATGAACCTATCAACGGTAGCCTCATCTATCGTTGGTCGGATGGTGGAGAAGGCAGCCGCAGGACTGGCTTGAAAGCAGGGCCTTATACCGTAACCTTGAGTTTTGGGTCTAGCTGTACCCAGGGGTTTTCCGCCATCTTGCAGGAGCCCGACTCGCTAAAAATTGCCGTAAAAAGCATCAAAGCCGATACCAGTTCCAAAAACACCGGCGGCATTGAGGTTGCAGTAAATGGAGGCACCCCTCCTTACCGCTACCAATGGATTCGGGAGGGGCAATCGTTTAGTGCCACCCAAAATCTGGTTGTGGCCAGTGCAGGCAATTACCAATTGGAGGTAAGGGATCAAAAACAATGTGTACGGCTAAGTCCGATCATTCCCGTTCCGAGGGTTGTTTTGAGTTCAAGTAAGGATCACACCTGGGCTGCACGAATCACCGTCTCCCCAAACCCAACAGATGGGGAGATTGACATTGCTTTTGACCTTCCCCGAAGTATAGAAGTATCTGCCGAAATTCTCAATGCGCAGGGTGCGTCTATGCTAAAATTGCCACCTCAACAAATGTTAAAGGGAATCATCCACACAGAACTTCGGGGATTAGAAGCTGGAATTTATTTTGTTAAAATTGGATTTTCCGGTGGCTTGGTGCTGAAGAAGGTGCTGTTGGTGCATTGAAGTGGGGATTGGGTTGCGCCGAGATGGAAGATTTTGAAACCGATCCACTACGTGTTTCCCCACCCTAATTGACAATCCCAAAAGTTATTCTATTTTTCACTCCATTTCACTGGTGCATAAACTCATAACTTATTCTATTTTCGCCATCAAGAAAATTCCACAATATGACCATTGCCTTGATTGCACACGATACCAAAAAAGTTGACATGGTGGGTTTCGTTCGAGACCACATCAACTTTTTTAAAGAATTCAATATTCACTTAATCGCCACCGGAACCACTGGATCTTACCTCGAAAAAGCGGGCCTTGAAATTGAAAAAATGCTCAGTGGGCCATTGGGCGGTGATGCTCAGATAGCCAGTCGCATGGTGGAAGGGAATGTAGATATGATTATTTTCTTTCGCGACCCGCTAGGCAAACACGCCCATGAAGTGGACGTAAGCATGTTGATGCGCCTTTGCGATGTACACAACATCCCCTTGGCCACCAATCCAGCGGCAGGTTTGCGCTTTGTACAATCGTTGCAGCATGAGATGAACTTCGAGATAGCAAAATCTAAGAAGTGAAATGTGGAATAATTGGAATATCAATTTAAAACCATGAATAAAGTGGCGTTTTAAAACCATTAACTAATGATGGAAAAAATCAACAAACGCAAATTTTTAAAAAACCTGGCCACTCTGGGAGGAGCAGCCATACTTTCGATCACCCATATGGAAAATATCTTTGCTCATGTGAGCCACCTCAATCCGCTGGATCTAGCCCGAGACGAAGATTTTTGGCAACAGATTCGAGCGGCCTACTCCGGTACCAAAGACTTTATCCAACTTGAAAATGGGTATTATTCTTTGGCCGCTACAGAGGTTTTGGAAAATTACATCCAGCATATCCGCAAAGTCAATGCGGTTTCATCGTATTACATGCGGACTCGGCAGAGCGACGACAAGCTCGCTTCCCGACAAGCCCTGGCCAGGGTATTGGGCTGCCCGGTCGAAGAATTGATTATCACCCGCAATACCACCGAATCATTAGACACCATTATTGCAGGCATTGATTGGAAATCAGGGGATGAGGCCGTCATGGCCGAACAGGATTACGGCGCCATGCTCGACATGTTCAGGCTCCAAGCCCGGCGCTATGGAATTGTCAATCGGATGGTCTCCGTACCACTCAACCCCAGCTCAGATGAGGAGATCGTAGACCTTTATGAAAAGGCCATTACCCCCAAAACGCGCCTGTTGATGATCTGCCACATGATCAACATTACTGGCCATATCCTGCCAGTCAAAAAAATAACCGACATGGCGCATCGGCACAATGTGGAAGTACTGGTGGATGGTGCACATGCTTTCGCTCACCTCGATTTTAAGATTGCAGATTTGGGCTGTGACTATTATGGCAGCAGCTTGCACAAGTGGACGGGCGTGCCTTTGGGTGCAGGAATCCTATACGTTCGCAAAGAAAAAATTGCCAAAATTTGGCAGCTATTCGGCGACATGGGATATGACGATGACGACATCCGCAAGCTGAACCATACTGGTACCCACCCGGTAGCTACCGATCTGGCCATCCAGGATGCCATTCGTTTTCATGAAATGATCGGCGTTCAGCGCAAGGAAGCCCGCTTGCGTTACCTCCAGCGCTATTGGACGGATCAGGTACGCAATCACTCCAAGATTTTTCTCAATACCCCTACAGCACCGGAGCGTTCTTGTGGCATTGCCAACGTTGGCATCGAGGGCATCAAGCCCGGCGATTTGGCTAAAACGTTGATGGAGAAATACAAAATCTTCACCGTTGCCATCGATACGGCCAACGTCCACGGCATTCGGGTGACGCCGCATTTGTACATCAGCACCAAGGAATTGGATTTATTCGTCAACGCCTTGAAACAAATCGCGGTGTAGGGTCAACCCCTGCGTGGTTGCCCCTACACGGTCGACCACGCAGAGTTGCCCCTACACGGTGATTTGTTTCCATTTGCCCCGTTTAAAAATCACAATCAAAATCAACGCCAACAAACTTTCACTGGCGGGAACGGCAATACAGATGCCCATAACTTGCCAATCAAGGGTAATGGCCAGAAAATATCCAAGTGGAATTTCAACCAGCCAGAAGCAAATGAAATTCACGATCATGGGCGTACGGGTATCGCCAGCACCATTGAAGGCTTGACTGATCACCATTCCAAAAGCGTACATCACATTGCCCAAGCTAAGTACGCGCAAAGTCATGATGCCAATTTTGATCACCAGCGGTTTATCCGTAAAAATAGTCATGATCAAGGGGGCAAAAGCGATGCATAGCACAGATACAACCAACAAAAACAGGGTATTGAAATATCCTGCACGCCAAGCAGATTGCTCGGCCCGTTCTGGTTGCTTGGCGCCCAGATTTTGACCCACCAAAGTCGCCGCAGCGTTGGCCAAACCCCAAGAAGGCAGCAACGCAAAAATAATCACCCGAATGGCGATGGTATACCCCGCAACAGATTGGCTGCCGAAACGCGAAATGATGCGCATTAAAAAGATCCAGCTTGCCGAAGCAATCAAAAACTGAAATGCCCCGGAAATAGAAACCTCAATCAACTTTCGGATGATGCCCCAATCAATTTTGATGAGTTTGCGCCCAATTTGAATGGCACCCTTGCCCCAAAAAAGGTTGTACAGCTGGTACAGCACCCCGATGCTGCGCCCAGTAGTGGTGGCAATAGCTGCGCCAGTCACTCCAAACGCAGGAATTGGGCCAAGCCCAAAAATGAAAATGGGATCGAGAATGATATTGAGACCATTGGCAATCAGCAGTGTACGCATGGCAATCGCTGGATCCCCTGCGCCACGAAATACGCCATTGAGCAAAAAAAGCAGCAGAATGACCACATTAGAACCCAGCATAATGCGCACAAAATTGACGCCAGTAGCAATGACGGCGGGGCTTGCACCCATCAAGCGCAAAATGTCTTCCGCCATAAAAATGCCGATGATCCCAGTGATGATGCCAAATCCCACCCCAACCATCAGCGCTTGAAAAGCAGTAAATGAGGCTGCTTCGGGATTTTTTTCACCAATGCGTCTTGCAACCAGCGCCGTAGCACCAGAACTACAACCGATGGCTATGGAATAGATTAGGGTCAATACCGCTTCGGTGAGGCCAATTGTAGTCACTGCATCTACGCCCACTCTGGATACGAAAAAGATGTCAACCAGCGCAAACAAGGATTCCATAAACATCTCAATCACCATGGGGATGGCTAAAATAATCAGGGCTTGATTCAAGCCGCCCGTTGTGTAGTCGCGTTCTTTGCCTTTGAGGGCATCCAGGATAATGGTAAATGTACTTTGCATGGTTATTTTCGGGTTATCGGTATTCTTATTTGGATGTTGAGTTGAAAATCCAAATCCAAAAACCTTAGAACTACTTTTCCGTTCCGTTCGTCGCCAAAAAATTGCAAGTAACGCAGAAAAATTAACTTCCCGATTTTGGGTTTTGAATAGGAAGTCGAACGGTTCATTTCAAGTGAGCTTCCTATTCAAAAGCCTCTCAAAAAATCGGGATGTAATTTTTTGCGTCAGACTTTGCTTGGAATTTCTTATTTTCCGGTCTCACAAATGAA
>NZ_JBBAKG010000141.1:0-12899 GCF_040403615.1 Haliscomenobacter sp.
TGGAGCACCGACTTGCAATTCACCCACAACAAAGAAGCCATCCTCGAATTGTTCAACGGTAAAGTGGATGACATCGGCAACGCCCGTTTCATTGGCCAACCCTTGACTGCATATTACGATTTCCAAAAAATCGGCATCTGGCAAACCAACGAATTGGATCAGGCGACCAAATTTCAACGCAAACCGGGAGAAATAAAGGTTGCAGACTTAAACGGAAGGGATGCAAGTGGAAAATTAACCGGTCAACCCGATGGAATTATCAATGCAGACGATCGCACCATTCTGGGCTCACAAGTTCCAGCATGGAGTGGCGGTATCACCAACCGCTTTGAATACAAAGGGTTTGACTTGTCCTTTTTTGTATTTGCACGGATTGGCAGCATGTTCACAAGCGGATTCCACTCTTCCTTCAACTCTCTGGCTGGCCGTTACAACAACCTGGACATCGATTACTGGACGCCCAACAACCCAACCAATGAGTTCCCACGTCCAAACCAAAACCAGGAATTCCCGGTTTATCAGTCTACCTTGACCTACTACAGCGGTACCTTTGTTAAAATTCGCAACATTAACTTTGGCTACAATGTACCGACCAAAAAGATTACAGGATTGCGTATCTTTACCAGTATTCAGCAGCCTTTCATTTTCTCGGAATACCGCTCAAAGTACAAAGGTATCGACAACGAAACGGATGGTGCGGTTAACGAAAACCAAACCCCTTCGGTGCGTCAGATCACCTTTGGGATCAACGCGAAATTCTAATTTTAAATCACTCATTCAAATAAAATTGTCATAACATGAAAAAAGTGCATGTTATTAAGTTTATAGCCTTTGCTGCGGTGTTGTTGTTTACACCCGCTTGTGAAGACCTTTTGGAAGAAGTTCCAGTCAGCCAGGTCAGTGGTTTATACCTCGACTCCAGGGCAGGTTTTGAAGATGCGGTAGAAGCAACTTATTCTACCTTGCGCGACTGGTACGGGCGTGAAGTTGCCTTCACCCTCACTGTATTCGGTACCGATACCTATACCATGGGTGCAGATGGAAGCTACAAGTTTGTGAACCAGTACACCTCACAAATGGATAGCCGTTTGGCACCTACCAGAGACATTTGGAACTTTTTCTATACGGCTATCAACACGGCTAATGCGGTGATTGACCGTGCAGGAACCAGCATCCCTGGTTTGGATCCAGCCATCCAAAAAGTTCGGGTTGCTGAAACCAAATTTTTACGCGCACACGATTACTTCTTGTTGGTACAAATGTTTGGTCCAATACACCTTACTTTGAAGCAAAATCAGGAAGTACAAAAAGTCGCTTTACGTACACCAGTACCCGAAATTTACAAAGCCATTCTGGCCGATCTAGAATCAGCTTTGGTTGATTTGCCAGTAAGTCAGGCTCAGTATGGTCGGGTTACCAAAGGAGCTTGCGAGCATTTGTTGGCAAAAGTATACTTGACCAAGGCAACTTCAGAAGCCAAAGCGGCTGACGATTTTGCGAAGGCTGCTACGCATGCCCAAAATGTGATCAAAAACTACAGCTACAGCCTGGTTGCTGATTACGCAAAGCTGTGGGAGCAAGGAGCTGCTGAAGTCAACAGTGAAGTCATCATGGCTTGCCAGTACTCCGCTGACCCGCTGACCAATTTTGGAGCCACTGCAGGTACCACCAACGTAGGCAGTGGGATTGGTGGCAATGCCAGTGGCAATGGCAACAATGGTCACTTGTACTTTGGTATGGAATACGATACCCAGGCAGGAATGCAACGGGATGTATTTTTTGGACGTCCATTTAAGCGTTTTATGCCTACTGATTACACATTGAGCATCGTATTTAAAGAATCGGATCGGGTCAATGATTCTCGCTACAAGAAGACTTTCCGCGATACCTGGTTGTGCAATCGCCCGGGTACATTCACCAACGTATTTGATCAATCCAAGAAGTCGTTGACTTTCGCCTCTGGTGATACAACCATCTTCATTCCTGGTTTTGAAATGCCTCTTGCAGAGCGGGCCAAGAAAAAATACCAGGTGCTAACGCCTAGTATGTACCGCCAGAACTTGTTCCCTACCCTGATCAAACACATGGATCAAACGCGTCCAGACCGTACCTATGAGCCGGGTAGCCGCGACTTTTTCATGTTCCGCTTGGCGGAAACACACCTGATTGCTGCCGAGGCTTTGATCATGCAAAATAAGGCAGCAGATGCAGTTCCACTCATCAACGCCGTGCGCCGCCGTGCTGCCTGGCCAGGAAAACAAACCGTGATGGAAATTACCCAGGCTCAAGCGACCATGGATTTTATCATGGAAGAAAGAGAGCGCGAGTTGTTGGGTGAAATGCACCGTTGGTTTGACCTCAAGCGTTGGGGCAACTTGGTACAGCGGGTGAGAACCTACAACGTAGACGGTGCACCAAACATCAAAGATTTCCACGTTTTGCGTCCAATTCCACAGGATCAGATCGACCGGACTACAGGTGGAGCGGCCAGCTTCCCTCAAAATCCTGGGTACTAAAGCAGAAAACGTAACTGCTCGATTTTTTGCGTCAGACTAATTGTCTTTTTTCAATTCTGCTTTCAAGTGCAACGGGTAAAAAAACTTTACCCGTTGCATTTCTACCACTGCTGCTTTTTAAATCTTTTTTTTAAGCACAAAGACTACTTTAATTTTTCAATCAATCTAAGCAAACATGGCAACCCGCAGAGAATTCATTATAAATACGGCAATGGCTAGCGCTGCTTTTGGTATTTCCGCCAAAAGTTACGCCCGCATCATCGGTTCCAATGACCGAGTGCGCGTAGGTTGTGTCGGCTTTTCAGACCGCTTTAGATCCTCTCACGTTCCTCCCTTCAAAGCCTTGATGAAGGAGATGAACTTTGAAATGGTCGCTTTGTCCGACATCTGGAATCGCCGTCGTGACGAAGGGAAAGCGTTCATCGACAAGCAATTGGGCAGCAATGTCAAAGTTTTCAACAACAATGACGAATTGTATGCTTCTAAAATGGTAGATGCGGTGTTCATCAGCACTGCCGACTTCCAACACGCCATTCATACCATTGAAGCGGTAAAAGCGGGTTGTGACACCTATTCCGAGAAACCCTTGGCCGAAACCATGGAAGACAACCGCGCAGTACTGAAGGCAGTGCGCGATTCCAAGCAAATTGTACAGATTGGTTCTCAGCGCCGTAGTGGTTCCAATTACCACGCCGCCAATGACTTCATCAAATCCGGCAAGTTTGGCCCGATCGTGATGGTGGAATTGATGTGGAACGTGAATCAACCTGGTCGTTGGAGACGCTCCGAATTGGTCAAAAACCTTAAAGAATCCGACGTGGATTGGAAGCGATTCCTGATCAATCGTCCAGTAGAAGCATTTGACCCACGGAAATACCTCGAATACCGCCTGTTTTGGCCTTACTCCTCTGGTATCCCTGGACAATGGATGAGCCACCAAATTGATACCGTGCACTGGTTCAGTGGCTTGCCTCACCCCCGCAGCGTAGTGGCCAATGGCGGCATTTACCAATGGAAAGATGGTCGCAAAAATCCGGATACCCTCACCGTAGTGTTTGATTACGGCCCCCTCAATGATCCTACTTCTGGATTCCAGGTGCAATTCACTTCCCGTTTTTCCAATGCGGCAGGCGACACCAAGGAATTGTACTACTCCAATGGAGGCATGATCAACCTGGATACCAACGAAATCTCCGCAAATGGTGGTTTGCGGGAGCGGGAAGCTGCTGCCATGGGACTCAAAGCCAACTTGTTGGAACCTTTCAAACTGGAAGGCATCAAGGTAGCTACCGATGCCAATACTGGTGGGGATGAACTGACATTCAACCACATCAAAAACTGGATGGAATGCGTACGCAGCCGGAAAGAACCCAATGCGCCAATTGAAGCAGGATACCAGCACTCTATTGCAACCATTATGTCCAATGCGGCTTACCGCACTGGCGAAAAAGTTACTTTTGACACCAAAAAACAAGAAGTATTGGCTGGTGGTAAAGTTTTCAAATATTGACCGCCACGAAAAAATAGTTGATATTAATTAATGTGGTCAACTACTTAAACTTGGGCAGGGTGTTCTTTATTGATACCTTGCCCAAATTTTTTACCAATTGGTAACAAGACTATTACTTAGTTCAGCCGTCAAAAGCAGTTTCAAATCATGAATTCAACTTTAACACTACAGGATAAAGCCATCATCGTAACTGGAGGAACCGGAATACTTGGAAACTCATTCATTAAAGGAATCGTGGCCGCAGGTGGAGCAGTGGGCATTTTGGGTAGAAACGAACAGGTCGCTACTGAGCGGGCAGAAGCAATTACCAAGCGTGGAGGTAAAGCCATTGCCCTGATTGCCAATGTAATGGACGAGGCTCAACTGCTCTCGGCGCAAGTAAAAATGTTGGATGCTTTTGGCCGTATCGATGGCCTGGTCAATGGGGCAGGTGGAAACATGCCCGGCGGTGTAGTAGGCCCTGACCAGGATGTATTTTCCTTGAACATGGAAGGATTGCGTCAGGTAATGGACCTCAATTTGTACGGAACTTTGGTTCCTACTCAAATTTTTGGCAAAACCATCGCAGAACGTGGAGGCAGCATTGTCAACATCTCATCGGTGTCTTCCACCTCTGCCATTACCCGCGTTTTGGGATACAGCCTGGCCAAATCGGCAATTGACAGCTATACCCGTTGGTTCTCCTTGGAATTGGCCAATCGGTATGGCGATAAAGTTAGGATGAATGCCCTGGTGCCAGGTTTTTTTCTTACCGAACAAAACCGCACGCTCCTCACCAATCCTGATGGCAGCTTCACGCAACGCGGTGAGTTGATCGTGCAAAATACGCCTTTTAAACGCCTTGGCAGCCCCGATGAGTTGATTGGCGCCCTGGTCTGGTTGCTGAGTGATGCATCCAGTTTCGTTACCGGCACTACGGTGAAGGTAGATGGCGGTTTTTTAGCCTTTAGTGGGGTTTGATGTATGGTTGTAGAGACGCGGTGCATCGCGTCTCTACAACCCAATTATTTTTTCCCTACGGCCTTCACCCTTTGTACGAATGCCTGAGCGCGATTGTTGTCTACAAATTGCATTTCAAAATTTTCACCATCCTCCATTTTCAAGACCAATTCTGTCTTTTTCATTTTTGCACCTTCGTCCATGAAGCGGCTGTCATTGGAGGTCATTTCCAGGATGCCCTGTTTGTAACCAAAATAATAGTAGATGTCGTTTGGCAATTTGAGGTACAAGTACACTCGATCATCGTCGTTACTGGGCATTTTAAATTCAACATACCCTGTCACGATCTTATTGGACATCTGACCGTTCATAGAAATCACGCCCAATTTGTCTTTGGTACTCACAAAGGATTGATAGTCCATGTCCCAGCGCATTTTCAAACCTGACAACAAGAAGTTAAAGGCATTGAATTTTTTGGGCAATTCCAGCAGGCCAGAGCTGAGTTCCGATACCGATTTATCCACATCTTCCCCGGCAGGAAGCAACATCCCCAAGCGTTTTTGGTAATAGGGCAAATCGGTCAAATAATTAACCGTTTCTGTACCAAATCCGGCGGCTTCCAATTCGTTTTGCACAATGCGCATCAATTTTTCGGGAACGCGCAGGTTGATGCCCGTCATGATGTCGATGTCTACAGGTGGTGGTGGCGTTTTGCCAATCAAGCTGTCGGGAATATTCTGAAACTCGCCAAGAATGCTTCCAGCGGCATCCACTGAAACATACTTGAGCGCGCTGCCGATGTTGAGCTTTCCTTCGCCTTCTACTTTACCCGTTTTATTGTTGAACACCAATTTTGATCCTCTGGTACTGTTGGCCATCACCTTGATAGAATCTCCAAAAATGAAATGGTCTTTCGCCGGGTCGTATTTAAAAACACCTTTGGTGGGCAAAATGGGTCGATCTTTGCGGAAATAAAGCGGCATCATTACCGAAGGGTATACAAAGCTGGATTCTTTGCTCAGGTAAAACCCGGTCTCCAACGGCACGCCATCAATGCTTTTCGGGGAATCGTATCGGATGGCCAATTTGGTTTTATCCCCTTCACTTTTGAGCGTAAACCAATGCCGAATAGGCAGTTTATCCGCTTCTAGACGGGCAAAACCATCAAATTTCAAATTGACCGATTCCGATGCAAGGTTGATCGTTCCGTAAAAGGAAGTTTTTTTGTCGATGATGAAACTATCCGATTCTTCAACGGTGCCTTGGGCACGGGTAGCTACCCGTTTTTCACTGGCTTTTCCTTTACCTACGCGTTGCCCCACGATGTTATCAAACTCAATTTCTTGCTTCTTGTCCCCTACATTGTACTCATAAAACCCTTTGGCCCAGTAATCTTTCTTGCCTTTGATGGCCACTGTAGCCCGGTTGATTTTATGGTTTTTATTGAGCGTATCACAAACGATGGTCGCATTGTGCAAGGAATCCATGATGGCTTTGGGCTGAATGAGTACCGTGCCGCTATCCGGAATAATTAAAGCGTCGGCAGTGATGATAAAGGGAACTTCAGTGACCCGGAGCAGATACGTCTTTAAGTCATAAGATGCTCTTTTCCCTTTAAACCGGAGTGAATCCTGATCAGGGTGAACCGAGGTAAAAATGCCCATTTTGGTGGAATCTGACTTAAACCGCACCATGGAATTTTTCATTTCCCAAATGAATTCGTTCATCGAGGTCACGTACTGGTTCAGTGGCAATTTGGTTTCCAGGTATTCATCTAGGGCTTTGAACCGACCCATTTGTTTGTCAAAATCAACGTCACTGCGCAAGCGGTCGGATTGAATGGCGATCGACCCAACTTCTTCAGCTTTGATCTTCAAAGCGGTGGTGTCTGCTTTTGCAGAAAAGGCACCAAAATTGAATTGTTTGGAGGTCATGGCGGCTTGAGACCAGTCCAATAATCCATTGCCTTTGAGCCCTCCCGGAGTCAGGGTCAAAGAACCCGTCAGGGTATGTTCGCCAGACTTAAAGATTTCAAAGGCGTTTTTTTGAGAACGCACGTACATGCTGTCGCGGTAAGGTTTCCAATCCAGGCGCACCAATTCTCCATGAACCTGAGGCACTTCCTCATCCTTGCTGCGTTTTTCAGCCAGGTTAAAATCTTTGGCACCAGCCAACATTTGTCGGGGACGGAAATAAACGTCTTCAGATTCCAGGGTAGCACCCAAGTACTGTATTTTACCTTTGCCCCACAATCCTTTGTTGCTCAGGTCAATTTCGCCAGCAAAGCGGCCTTTTACCTTGTAAACCGGATAACCCTTTTCAGGTGTTTTGTGTATAAAACCCAAGGAAAAATCTTCTTCCCGCATTTTGAGGATTTCTTCAAAATCTGGAAAAATTTGGGCAGAAACCATTTTGCCCTTGAAGGTCACATTTTCTTTGACGTAGTTGTCCAAACTATTGAAAAAAAAGGGCTTTAGTTCAAAATAAAAAGAGTCCCGCTTGTAAAGCGTGTCTTTGACGAATGGATTCTTTTTGCCGTCGTAATACTTGCCATCGTAATACACATAACTGGTTGAACGGCTATTCAGGTTGGGAAAAATCGGCACATCGTTTTTGCCACTGCGGTTGCCTTCGGCGTCAATGATCAGGGTCGCTTTGAAATTTTCAATGTCAGAAGTCAACGCATAAGGGTTGATTTCGTCCATTTTGTGGGTTTTGGGCAGTTTATCCGGCACAAACAAGCGCCAGTATTTGATGGAATCACTGCTTACTGAAAATTTGCCGTAATCAAAATGAAATTTGTTGCTCCGCAGCTCACTGAAACCCGCTTTGAGCATCCCTTTTGAATCGATGTCCCGGTTTTGACGCATGGTAATGGTTGCACCTTCCGGTATGATGCCTACTTGTTGTAAGCGGCTGTATTCGAGGGATTTAACACCAGTTATTTTTATCGAGTTGTCTTTTAAGTTGAGGATGGCATTGGCACTATCGGTTTTGGACAAAATCCGCAATTGGTCGTAATCCGAGCGTTGCATGAATGAATTGTAATAATGCTGCACCTTGTCTTGCACGTGCATCAGGAGGCTATCAGCATCATACCGGATGTAACCTTGACCAACCAGATCGTAAATCAAGGAAGTGATGTTGTCCACTTTGAAAGCGGGATTGAGTCGACGTGCAAATTCATCGGCATAAATGTCCTTGGTTCCAATTTCATCAGTAAGTTGTTTGAGTTTTGCCAGGGGATTTGTCGTAGAAATGCTCTGCATCTGCTCATAATCCTTTTTGTTGAAATACTGCAAAGACTCGAATTTGACCGGCTCTTTGCTGGAAAAGCTCACCGCTTTGTCACCGATCACGACCGAATCTTTGGCCAGGTAGGCCTTGAAGTTATCGGCGTCAAAGTTGATTTGGTGACTGGAACTAAAAAACGGGTTGCGGTCGCTGCCCCTTTCTCCCCGGTACAATTGTAGTACCTGATCCTTGATGGTATACCGAAAGTTTACAGACGGATGATAAAGGGAGTCTTTTTTGTAATAAAAAACGGCTTCTACCCCTTCGCCACCAATTTGTTGCCCCCTTCTCACGGAAAAGCGATTGGCGGTTCCCTTAAAGATGCGCTGGTTTTTTTTATCGTAAATTTCAATAATTGCTTTCCGATTGGCCGATCCTGTGCCGTAAATCGTGGTGCCTTCCAGGTTGAAACCACCCCGAAAGCGCACGCCATCTGCAAAGTTTTTGATTTCTATTTCCTTGTTGGCCGAGTTGAACCGAGGATAAGACCCCTGGCCATCAGCAGAAACTTTGTCGCTAAATTGCCCAGGAATTTTTTGATTGCCAAAATATTGAGGATAAACCAAATAGGCTTGATCGGTTTCATAGATTCCTTTTTGGACATCCAACTTGTAATTTCCAAGCTCCGTGATGACCGTAGAGTCTAATCCAACGCGTTGCCATCCTACTTGCCCCCCTTTGCCAATCCATTCACTTTTTAGCGGATAGAAAATTCCACTGGTGTTGGCCAGGCGGATGGAATCCGTTTTGCGGGAGGCAACGAGGTTTCCTTCCTCCATCATCAGGTATGGTTGTTTGTTCTTATACCTCAAATGAGTCTTATCTGAATAAATCTTCCAGGTTGTTCCTGCCAACTCAGCCTTATTCAAGGCTTTGTATTTAAAATATACATTCGAAAACCCTATGAAATCACTAAATTGAGTGGTTTGATGTGCACCCGACATCAACAACGAATCGAGGATTACATGCCATTCTGCAAATCGCTGCTCATCAGGCATGGTGCTTTTAAACGCAATAAGGGTGTTGAGGTAAGCCTGAAAATGGGGATTGGGGCTTAGCCGTTTGCTGAGCATTTCGTTACAGGTTTTTACAATGCGCTCGCTTTCTATGGTTGAAAAGCTCCCTGCTCGAAAAATACCGTCAAATTCCTTGTACGTTTTTTCTAAAACTTCACTTTTTGTAGCGGTCATGAATGCCCCCAGTTGGGAAAGAAATTCGGGGGTTTCTACCGCAAATTTTTCAGGGCGTTGAGCTGAAATGGCTGTGATTGAGCCCAAAAAAATCAGTATAGCAATTGAATGGCGAAAAAAGATTTTCATGAAACACATTTTGTCCGGGAAATTGAAGTAGTGGGGTATTCAACCTTAACAAATCACCAGAATCTGTCAATGCTGCAACCGAACTGCCAACCAATTGCCTTTCTCTAAAGAATTTACCGGAGAAAAACCATGTTGGCTTGCTTCAGCCAGAACCAATTCCCGATCCGTTTTGAGGATTCCGGAAATGAGCAAAATACCGCCTTGTTTAAGTTTCTGTTGTAACGTTGGAAATGCATCCAAAATTACGCCACGGTTGATATTCGCTAAAATAATATCATAACCGCTTCCTTCTACAACGCTTAGATCGCCCAAAAGTGCATGCACAGCGGTTGATACCTGATTGATTTTGGCATTTTCAAGGGTATTTTCAAAAGATGGCGGCTCGATGTCCACCGCATCAATGTGACTAGCGCCTTGCTTGGCCGCCAGAATGGCCAGAATACCCGTACCACAACCAAAATCAAATACGTATTTGCCTTTAAAATCAATGTCTTCCATCAACTGCATCACCATGTGGGTCGTTTCGTGGTGCCCAGTCCCAAATGCCATTTTGGGGTTGATGATGATTTCGTGCTGCACTCCTACCATCGGAGCATGAAAGTCTGCCCTTACCCCACAAAAATCACCAACGGTAATGGGCTGAAAATTGGACTCCCAAATGCTGTTCCAGTTTTGGTAGGGAATTTCCAAAACCGTAAATTCAACCTGAAATGGCGCCACAATCTCTTCAACCTCTCCGCTGAAAGCTCCAACATCGGTGGGCATTTGTACGAATGCCTGTAAAGCCTCCGGCCCTTCTTCAAAAATTTCAAACGACAATTCGCCCAAAAGTGCTACCAAAATTTCCTGCAAATCTGCCGCTGCTGGAAAAGTATACTGTAGATAATTCATTGTTGAGATTTGAGCCAGGTTCAATTGGCCTCTTGTTGACGAAATTTGATGGTAGAAGGCGCCACGCCAAAATTTTTATCCCGTAAGAGTTGCGGAGCTTCGCTTTGCAATCCAATTTTGATCATCGCCAAATGGTGCACCGCATGATCGTGTACAAAGGTGATCTCACGACCGATAGACGAAGGATACTCAGGTCGGGACGCATCCGAAACGGGTGAAAGATCTGCACGCACCCTTATTGGCATTTGCTCTTCTAAAGTCAGCAAATAAGCCATTTTCTGTTCAAAAGCAACCAATGCGGAAAGTGGGTTTTGTTCAATTTCAAGGTCTCGGTCGCGTTGGGCATAATCAACAACTCCGGCTTGTACCCCCTTTGACAAGCACTGAAAAAAGTCATAAATGTGCCGAAAATGTTGCCCTATTGAAGACCCATTGTAAAGTTCAAGGGGGCTTCGGTAAAGCTCTGCTTCAATCTGAGACAAAATGTCCCTGATTTGTTGGACAATGTTTTCAATTCCCTGTTTGCCAGTCATTTTTTATTGTTGCATTTAAAATTTCAAGCTACCCATAAACTTCTCCTCTTGCCGATTTCAAGGTATTGATCAGCAGGGCGACCACCGTCAACTGCCCTACCCCACCCGGTACCGGAGTAATCCAGGAAGCTTTGGGGGCAACGGCTGCGTAATCTACATCCCCTACGAGTTTGTACCCCGTTTTGGATGTTGGATCTTCCACCCGATTGATGCCCACGTCTATCACCACTGCTCCTTCCTTGACCATGTCGCCCTTCACAAACTCAGGGACGCCAATCGCTGCAATGATGATGTCAGCCTGCAAGGTATGCGCCTGCACATCTACAGTACGGCTATGGCACATGGTCACGGTTGCATCACCAGGATAGCCTTTGCGCGACAGCAGCACGCTGATGGGTGTACCTACAATGTTGCTGCGCCCCAGTACGACCACTTCCTTGCCCGAAGTGGGGATGTCATAGCGCCGCAGGATTTCCAGGATGCCCATCGGAGTCGCTGGCAAATAGCAAGGCAAGCCTTGCGCCATGCGGCCAAAATTGACCGGATGAAACCCGTCTACGTCCTTGCGGGGTTCGATGGCCAAGGTAACCTTGTGCTCATCGATGTGCTTTGGCAGGGGCAATTGTACGATGAAACCATCTACCGAACTGTCGTGGTTGAGCTGTTCTACAATTTCGAGCAGTTCTTTTTCGGAAATGTCTGCTGGACGATGAATGAGGGTAGATTGAAAACCTACTTCTTCGCAGGAGCGAACTTTGTTGCGCACATAAGCTTGGCTTGCAGGGTTTTCGCCTACCAATACTGCCACCAGGTGGGGCACTTTACCGCCTTGCTTTAGAATGGATTCGACTTCTGTACGCAGTTCTGCTTTGATTGTTTGGGCAAGTTGCTTGCCATCTAAAATTGCCATCTTGTTTCTACTTTACGCGTCAAAGGTACAAACTAAATCTTCCAACATTTAAACCTTTTCTTTACATTTGTTCGCCCGGTATTTGCGTTATCAAGTTTTGCTTTGAACTTCAATTATTGTTAGTTCGTTTTAAGCACTTACGTAATTCCGAAAACCAATTCTCCCATGGTAAAAATGATACGCATCTTGGTGTTGTTGCCAATGCTGAGCTTTTCAACAGCCATCTTCGCGCAATTCATTCCCTTAGCAGACACCACCATTAGTGCTTGTGGAGGTTTTCTTACCGATTCTGGAGAGCGCAATTTCAATTATCGCGCCAACGAAAATCTGGTGATGACCATCTATCCCGTCCCTGCACAAGGGCAAAGGGTGCGCCTCAATTTTCCAGCCATCAACCTCGGTCGCGGAGACCGCTTGTGCTTTTACGATGGCAAAGACACGCTGGCGCCATTGTTGCGCTGCATCGATTTTTCGTTTGGCAACCAGGCTTTTTCGGTGCAATCCTCCGCTAGCAATCCCGACAGTTGCCTGACCATTGCTTTTCGATCCGATGCCAGTGCCGAAGCCGCGGGCTGGATAGCCAGCATTGAGTGCATTCAGGTGTGCCAAAATTTTGAAACCGCCCTGCTTTTTGCAGATCCTGCGGTACTCCCTCAAGATACCAACACCATCAATCTATGCCCTGGAAGCAACGTCTTTTTGCGGGCAAAAGGCGTGTACTCTCAAAATCAATTGCTTTATCCTCAAAATGATAGTACCACAATTTTTACCTGGGATTTTGGAGACGGCGTCGTTCGAACCGGACGGGCTGTTGACCATATCTACACCACACCAGGTGGATACAACGTCCGGGTGAGTGCGGTAGATCAACAAGGTTGCCGCAGCACCAATGTTTTGAAGAAAAAAGTTCGGGTAGCGCTACCCCCAAGTTTTAGAACCAATGTTGCTTTGTTGCCTGAAATCTGTGCAGGAGACACCTTGAAAATC
>NZ_JBBAKG010000142.1:0-1772 GCF_040403615.1 Haliscomenobacter sp.
TGGCACTACTGGACACAAGCTACCGTTGGAGAGATGATTTTCCCCGTTGCCGGGTTAAATTTATTGACGCTTAAATACAATGCTGGCGCTAATCTGGCTTTTTTAGATTTTGTGCTAATTGAGGAGCTGAAGTAAATTGGCTTCAACTGCGGTTTTTTCACTGCTACACCACAAAGTTGTATCTTTCTGAATGGATAAATCAAAATCAATTGCAGCCATTGTTGGACCAACTTTAGTTGTAATGGTCTTATCAGAATTGAAAACTTGGAATCCAACGCTTTATGACACACAAATTGTCCCTCTTGTTTATTTATCTGGGGTACTATTTTTTATCGCTGGTCTGGCCATTGTGCACAAGCACAACATTTGGGTTTGGGGATGGCAAACTACCATCACGGTCATTGGTTGGCTTGGCATTCTGTTAGGGCTATTGCGCATGTTTTTCCCTCAAACGTATAAGGCGCAATTTAAAAATGACAATGCTGCGCTTGGTGTAGAATTGTCCCTCATCCTCATCGGAATATTCTTAACTTTTAAGGCCTATTCACCAACAAAAAAATAACAGCAAGACGATTACCTCTATGGCGCTTTTTTTGATGACAAGCACGACGCCCAGCGAATGGAGCAGGCGCCATTCGTGTGGGTGGGGTAAGCAGAATTCTCAGGCACAACGCAGCAATGGCTGTGCTTGAGCGCGGGTAAGTTTTTCATTGTTTCAACAGCTTCCTCCTATCCATGTTGCTGGCATTAAAGTTGCTGCCAGTGCGGTTACCGATAACGCTGTGTCAAAAAAATGTGCTTTTATTGCTTAGGGTCAAAACTTAAAGTCATGACGTATGTTAGAACCTATTCAACCCATTTTAAAAAATTAAAACCATGCAAAAGAATTTATTAGTGCTCTTTACTATCGCGGTAATAGGTGCAATCAGTTTGACCTCTTGTGTTAATGCTCCTGCTCCAAAGGTCACCGAAACACCGGAGACTCCAATGGAAGAACCCACCCCTGAAGCGGAGATGCCCAAGACAGTGGTAGACATTGCAGTTGGCTCACCCGATCACACTACACTTGTGGCTGCGGTTACGGCTGCGGGTTTGGTAGAAACACTACAAGGCGCAGGCCCGTTCACTGTGTTCGCGCCCACCAATGCGGCCTTCGCGGCTTTGCCAGCTGGCACGGTAGAAGGTTTGCTAAAGCCAGAAAAAAAGGCGGCTTTGACCGGGATTTTAACGTACCACGTGGTTGCCGGCTCGGTGAAAGCGGCTGATCTAAAAGATGGTCAAAAAGTCAAGACTTTACAAGGCAAAGAATTAACCGTTTCCATCAAAGATGGTAAGGTGAAAATCAATGGTGCAAATGTTACAGCGGCTGATCTAGAGGCAGGCAATGGCATTGTACACGTCATTGATGGCGTACTTTTGCCTTAATTAAGTACAAAAAACCCACAGAAAAAGTCTTTCCTAATTTGGAGTGTCTTTTTTTGTGGGTCATTCTGAAATGTTGTAAACCAAACGTGAAGGGAGGATGAAAACCAAAATTTGCGCCTTGTGTAAGAAAGAAGAGACGGTGCTTTATCGAGTCCAAACTTCAAAAGGCAAAATCTGGATTTTTGTTTGTACCGAATGCTGCAACAAGGCCAAAGGTGAACCGAATTACCGCTACGGCGGCACTTGGAAAGGCAGTAGGCATTAAAACTGATGATTGGATAATTGGACAAGCGATCTTGTCATTGCAAAAAAAATGGATAAAATCCAATAAATTGAGATCAAAATGT
>NZ_JBBAKG010000142.1:1872-12476 GCF_040403615.1 Haliscomenobacter sp.
TCAAGGAATGGCGTATTGTCAACGATGGTGTGATGGGTGGCATATCCAAAAGTTCCTTACTGTTTACTGATGCCGGCCATGGGCAATTTTCAGGTCACGTTTCATTGGCGAACAACGGAGGATTTGCCTCGATCCAATTGAACACAACGATACAACTGGCGGAAGAAAAGAATTTCATTGTTTTGCGCGTAAAAGGAGATGGCAAACGTTATGAATTTCGTTTGAAGGGCGAAATTTCACAGTATGAGTCTTACGTGCACCCATTTGCCACTTCTGGAGAATGGGAAAACCTCAAGTTAGCAATCAGTGAATTTTACCCTCAGTTTCGAGGGCGCAAATTGAACATCCCGAATTTCAATTTTAAAAGCATCGAACAATTGAGTTTTTTGATCGCCAACAAGCAAGAAGAAGACTTCGAATTATTGATTGATTGGATAGGTTTGGAGTAAATTAAAAAATGATAGCGACTATTTTGGAGAAGAGTAAAACATACGGACGACAAGAAGGCCGATCCCATAACAGGCCTGAGCGGTCAGCTCAAAAACTATTTGCCTTTTGACCCATCCTTAAAATTCTGTAACTTTGTATTGAATACTATAAAACTTAGAATCATGAAACCAACAACAACATTAGGGCACAGCACCTTGACTGTGAACAGAATTGGGCTTGGCTGTATGGGTATGTCTGAGTTTTATGGTTCTTTTGATGAAAAAGAATCCATCAATACATTGCATAAAGCCGTCGACTTGGGCGTCAATTTTTTCGACACCGCCGATATGTACGGTTGGGGGGCGAATGAACGCCTATTGGGAAAAGCATTCAATGGCCGATGGGATGAGGTGATTTTGGCTACCAAATTTGCGATAATGCGGGGACCCAATGGTGAATTTCTTGGACTCAACGGCAAGCCAGAATACATTCGGCAAGCTTGCGACCAAAGTCTTCAAAATTTGGGCGTTGAGTCAATTGATTTGTATTACATGCATCGGCAGGATCCCAAAGTGGAGATTGAAGAAATAGTGGGTGCAATGAGTGAACTGGTAAAACAAGGAAAGGTAAAACACTTGGGTCTTTCTGAAGTCAATGCAGCAACGTTGCGTAGGGCCCACGCAGTTCATCCGATTACGGCGCTGCAAACCGAATATTCCCTATGGAGCCGTGAACCAGAAGATGAGATTTTTGAAGTTTGTCAAGAACTCAGTATCACCTTTGTGGCCTACAGTCCGCTGGGTAGAGGGTTCTTGACGGGAGCGATTAAAAGTCGAGCAGATTTGGAACCAGGGGATTTCCGGCTTAATAATCCACGTTTCACGGATGAGGCGATAAGCGAGAATTCAAAGTTTGTGGAAGTCATTGACCAAATTGCACAAAGCAAAAAAGTCTCCAAAGCGCAAGTTGCCCTTGCTTGGGTACTAAGTCAAAACGATGAAATTGTCGCCATTCCAGGCACTAGAAAAGTTCAGCGTCTTGAAGAGAATTTAGGTGTATTCAAGGTAGAATTATCTGAAGCTGATTTGGCGCTTATTCAAAAGTCTATGCCATCAGAGACGATCGGGAATCGGTATTAGTAAGATACTGCGTTTTGAAAGCAACTTGGACTTGCTTATACGACAAATCATGCGCTAAAAAGACATATCTTCTAACCTCCAATATCAACCATCCATGTTACAACTAACCGTCCTTTACCCACAGCCTACCGATGTAGCACAATTTGAAGCCGATTATATCGAGCATTTGGCCCTGTTGCATGAAAAAGCAGGCATTCCAACCACCGTAAAACCCTATACGGTGACTAAGTTTATGCCTACACCTGATGGTGCTCCTGCTTATTATCAAATGTTTACGCTGCCTTTTGAGTCGCCTGAAGCTTTGCAAGCTACGATGGCATCGGCAGCCATGCAGGAGGTTGGGGCTGATGCGCATCGAATTTCGACTGGCGGTGCACCTGTTTTTCTAGTGGGTAGCACCGAGTAATTACTCCCCCGTAAGTATCTGATCACAATTAATGATTCGGTACTTATTTTTGCTATTTTCAACACAAACATGAGTTGTACCTTGGTCGCTTTTGGCCAAGGTACAACTCATGTTTAGACAAGCTCTTGCAAACCAATAACATCAACCTACCATGAAAAACACCTTCATCCTTATTCTCCTCTTCGCCGCTGCATGTACCAGCCCCGCACCAAGCAGCCAGAGCAAACTGAGCATGCTCGAAATGGACCACAAATGGGTCGTTATCGACGAGCAAAAAACGGTGCTCTACGACGTATTCCTCTACGACAACGGCCCCGATGCATCTTCTGATGGACTGTACCGCATCGTCAAGGATGGCAAAATTGGTTATGCCGATGCAAGCACCAATGCCATCGTGATCGAACCCAAATACGACTGTGCCTATCCATTTGAAAATGGCAAAGCCAAAGTAAGTACCAATTGCAAAACTGTTAAAGACGGAGACTACGACGTTTGGGAGAGTGACGCTTGGCAGTTTATTGATAAAAAGGGCGCACAGTAAACGGTAAAAATTACATTTTATCAACAGTCAATTTTACGCAATGAAACCATTTACTTTCCTGTCTATACTCGTTTTCATTTTGTGGTCATTTGCGCCCACCCACGCCCAAATCGCCTCAAAAGACATCGACGCCCTGGTCACCGATGCCCTGGCGAAATTCAAAGTGGCAGGCGCTGCAGTTGCCGTGGTGCAAGATGGCAAAGTGATTCACCAAAAAGGCTACGGTGTAATTGATATCAACACCAAGAAACCTGTCAACGAATACACCAACTTTGCCATCGCCTCTAATAGCAAAGCCTTTACCACCATGGCCCTTTCCATCCTGGAAGAGGAAGGCAAACTGAAATGGACGGATAAGGTCAAAGACCACATCCCCGAATTCAAGATGTACAACGACTACGTGACCGAAAATTTCAACATCCAGGATCTGCTCACCCACCGCAGCGGAATGGGACTTGGCGTAGGTGACTTGATGTTTTTTCCCGATGGTTCAGACTTTAAGATCAAAGATGTGTTGTCTGCTTTTCAATATTTTAAACCCGTTTCGGCATTCCGCACCAAGTTCGATTACGACAATTTACTTTACCTCGTGGCCGGTGAAGTCATTGCCCGGGCCAGCGGAATGAGTTATGAGCTTTTTGTGCAAAAACGCATCATCACACCCATGCAAATGAACCACACTTTTGCCGCAGAGGATTTGATGAAAGACAAAAGCAACCTGGCCATCCCGCATTCTTCCGAATCGGGTACCATTAAGGCCATTGCGCCCTTTGGCAAGCAAATCAACTCTGCTGCTGGCGGCATTTTGTCAAATGTAGCAGATCTGTCTAAGTGGATGATGATGCACCTCAACAATGGTACTGTTGGTGAGGGGGTGAAATTCAATCTGGTTTCTTCTAAAAACCATAATGAGATGTGGACTTTGCACACAATCTTACCCACCAGTCCCAATCCTCGTTACAATTCCCATTTCAATGGCTATGGCCTGGGCTGGGGCTTGAGTGACGTAAAAGGGAATTTACGGGTGACGCACACCGGCGGTTTGCCTGGCATGCTTTCCATCGTCACCATGTATCCCGATTTGAACCTGGGCATTGTTGTATTGACCAATACCGAAAATGGCGGAGCAGGACTTTTTTCAGCCGTGAGCAATACCATTGCCGACAGCTACCTGGAGCTGGATAATTTTGGTTGGACAGATAAGCTCAACGAAAGAATGACCCAAGAAAGAAGCACGGGCGATGAAGTCACTAAAAAAGTATGGGAAAAGGTGGAGTCCGCCAAAAACGTGAAAGTTAAAAATGCCGATTACATTGGCATTTACGAAGACAAGTGGTTTGGCAAAGTGGAAGTGTTTGAAAAAGGGCAACAACTGTGGTTCAAATCTTACCGCTCCCCCAAGTTAAACGGACCAATGGCTTTTTACAATGCCAACAGCTTCGCCATCAAATGGGAATACCAGGACATGAACTGCGATGCACTCGCCATATTCGCCTTGGATGAAAACGGGAAAGCTCAATCCATTAAAATGAAAGGCATCTCGCCCAATATCGATTTTAGTTTCGATTTTCAGGATTTGGACTTGCAGAGGGTGGAAAAGTAAGACCAATTGAACCGAAAACTGATCGGATTAAGCAAACCATTAAAATAAGGTGGAATCAAACTGGATTAACAACGGTTAATCCATTAATCCAATTAAAATCAGAAATATTACGGGTGTAAAGTTCTGAACCAAAGACTAAGGCAGTAGCGGCAATTAGGGCATCGCCTGGCGACATTTTACGGGTTTGACGTAATAAAATAGCTTGGTTGATAATTGGCAAAGCAATTTCTTTGACATCTAAAATGTCAAAAGCACTTTGAAAATAGGCTTTGTCAATTGCCGTTAGGGAAGGAAATCCTAGCACTTCAAGCATCGTAAAAGAAGATATTTGATGAGAAGGGTCGCTTACAAGTGGGCGTAAGTATGCATAAGCAGCTTGAGCAGAATAGATAAGAATGTTACTATCCAATAATATCATTGGTTATCGTTGTATAGGAAAGGTAAATCACGCTCTTGGCGTTGTTCTTTTTGCCATTCAGCAGCATCGCCGAAATAAGACGCATCACCACCTTGAGCAATAATCGCCTGGTGATAGGCTAATTCTTTAACTGTTAAGCGTTTGTTTTCCTTAGGTACTGGTATAGTAGTTAGAACAGAAATGCCCAAACGCTCTATAATCGGTAAAAGAGCTGTCCAATCTTTCGGATTTTCAATATTAAGAATGACTTGCATGATGGTTTGTTTTAAATACAAAAATATAACTTTTTCTTAAAAGAAATACAAAGGATGTATGCTATGTTTTAAAATACCTCCCTTGTGTTTCACCTTTTTAGACTAATCTAAGAGAGCATTTTTTGTTCTTTGGTAGTCGTACCTAATCTTCTTAGTAGAAAAAAACATTCTAATTGTCCAAAAAAGGAGCAGGAAGTACTTAGTAATGAATTAATTTGGGATGATCATCCTCCAAAAATTACAATCATGAAACACCTATTCACCATTTTCATTGCCTTTTGCACGCTTCCCAGCTTTGCGCAGAAAACCCTGCCAGCAGAGGTTGTGGCAAGCATCAATGCCCGGATCAGCAACGGCTACAGCCCCAGCATCGCCATCGGCATCATCGATAAAGACGGCCCGCAGTATTACCTCTTCGGCACCAAAACAGCCGGAGGGCAGCCCGTCAACGAACATACCATTTATGAAATTGGCTCCATTTCCAAAACCTTTACAGGTATTCTCCTGGCGCAAATGGTGCAAGACGGCCAAATGAAAACCGATGACCCAGCCCAAAAATACCTTCCTGCCGCAGTAACCCTGCCTACCCGGAAAGGCCAACAAATCACGTTGGGGCATCTGTCCGACCACACTTCGGCATTGGCGCGCTTGCCTACCAACTTTGCACCCAAAGACCCCGCCAACCCTTATGCCGATTATACCGTGGAGCAAATGTATGCCTTCCTGAATGGGTATACCTTGCCGCGAGATATTGGTGCGCAGTATGAGTACTCCAATCTGGCGCAGGGCTTATTGGGGCATATCCTTTCGCTCAAAGCAGGAACATCCTACGAGGCATTGATGCTCAGCAAAATTGCCACCCCCTTGGGCTTGAAGGAAACCAAAATCACTTTTGATGAAAAAATGAAGCAAAATCTGGCCATGGGTTACAGCCAGGGTGTGCAGGTGTCCAATTGGGACATTCCCACGTTGGCAGGAGCGGGTGCCATTCGCAGTTCTGTACACGATATGTTGATTTACCTCGCCGCCAACATGGGTTTGAAAAAAAGCAAATTGTACCCTGCCATGCAACTTTCCCATCAGGTGCGTCACGACAAACCAGGCGGTAGCACCCGGGTTGGACTGGGTTGGCACATCTCCAAAGGAGCCGAGGGGGATATAATTTGGCACAATGGGGGCACGGGCGGCTACCGCACTTTTGCCGGATTTGTGCAAGAAACGGGCAAAGGAGTGGTGGTGTTGACCAATTCCGATAAAGGTGCCGATGATCTGGGCTTTCGCTTGCTCAACTCCGCTGAAAAGTTGATGGAGGTAAAAAAATCCGCATTGGTTGAAATCAGAAAAACGCTAGACGCACAAGGTACAGAGGCTGCCTGGAAAGCCTATGAAACTTTAAAAAAAGACCAGGTCAATGCTTATGAATTCAACGAAAATGAATTCAACACCACGGGGTATACCTACCTGCAAAGGGGCAACGCCAAAACTGCCATTGCGCTATTTAAAATCAACGTACTGGAATATCCAAAATCCGCCAATGCCTACGACAGCTACGGCGAAGCCCTGATGAAAGATGGCCAAAAAGAAGCAGCCATCGAAGCCTACAAAAAATCCATCGAACTCAATCCAGGCAACACCAACGCTACCGACATATTGGCCAAAATGGGTGTTGGCGAAGCCAGCAAGGTGTTCATCGTGGATGAATCCGTTTTGGAGTCCTATGTTGGCGTATACGAACTGGGCCCTAACTTTACCATCACCATCACCCGCAAAGGCACTCAACTTTTTGCTCAGGCTACCGGCCAAGGCCAATTCGAGTTGTTTGCCAAATCAGCTACCGAATTTTTCCTGAAGGTAGTGGAGGCTCAAGTCACTTTTACTTCCAAAGACGGCAAAGTGGAAAGTATGACCTTGTTCCAGGGTGGGCAGGTGATGCCGGGTAAGCGGATCAAGTGAGCTGATAAACTGTGTTTTAATCCATAGTCATGAGCCGATTAAGCAGGTTATTCGGCTCATTTTTTAGTACATTGTGAGCCGAATAACCTACTTATTCGGCTCACAATCTACAAATGATGCGCAATCAAAAAGGAAAATCGGGTTGGCCCCTCGACCTCAAAAAAGCAGTATATCTATTGACGCTATTCTCATTTAGCGTCATTTCAGCCAATAGTCAGGATGTATGGCCAACGCAAGGCTGGGCTAAAACCAGCCCCAACAAAGTGAATTTAATCGCCGACTCCCTCGCCGCCCTTGATCGTGATTTTGCCAGTGGAAAATACGGTCATGTGGATGGCATGCTGATCATCCGGCATGGTCGGGTGGCGTATGAAAAATCGTATAGCCATCACTACGCAGAAATCTATCAAGGGGAAGCCACAAAAAAAAGTGGCCTAAACGCTACTGACCCTACCGGGCCTTACAACTACTTTTCCTCCTGGTGGCATCCCTTTTACCATGGTAGTAATTTGCACACCTTACAATCCGTCACAAAAACCGTTACTTCGATGATCATCGGAGTTGCGGTGACGCGCAAGGAGTTTCCTTTTTTGGATACACCAGTCTTGAGTTTTTTTGATACCAGCACCGTCAAGAACATCGACGATCGCAAAAGGAGAATGACCATTCGGCACCTTTTGACCATGACGGCCGGATTTGATTGGCATGAAAACCTCCCCTACTCCGACCCCAACAACAGTTGCAGCAACATGGAAGCCAGTTTTGATTGGGTCAAATTCACCATCGATCAGCCCATGTCGGACGAGCCGGGCAAGGTTTTTAATTACAACAGTGGGGCAACTGAGTTGTTGGCTCATATTTTTCGGCTAGCGACTGGCCAGGACATTGAGGAATATGCTGTGAAACATCTTTTCACGCCACTGGGCATTAATAATCATTTTTGGAAACGCAGCCCTTATGGTTTAATAGACACAGAGGGTGGCCTTTATCTGGAAAAAAGTGATTTGGCCAAGCTCTTTTATTTGTTTCTGAAAAACGGGAAGTGGGAAACCAAACAAATCCTGAACACAGATTGGATTAGTCAATCGGTTTCTCCTTACATCAAATTTGGCCCCAACAGTGGCTACGGCTACAAGTGGTGGCTGGGCTCCTATGGCAGCAAACCCGCTGAAGTTACCTGGGGTGGCAATGGTTTCGGGGGCCAGTTCCCGATCATTATTCCTGAATACGATATGGTGGTGGTGTTTAATGCCTGGGATATTTTTCCAAGTGCACAAACCAGGAATTACAATCCAGATTTTTTGGTCAAAAAAGTACTAAACGCCGTTGTGGAGTACCATGAAAAGAAAAAATGAGCCGAGTACTTTTATGAGATTCATTTTTACCAGGTGTCAAATCATATTTTGAAGCGACCGAGCCACCTCCAGGATGGAATTTTGTGGCACAATCATTATTTCACCCGTTTAATCCATCCAATTATGAAAAAGATCATCACCCTGCTTTTCACTGCATTTTTGGCCGTTTCCTGTGGTATCTTCACCTCGTTGACCTCCACCACTACCATTGGCCCACAGAATAGTTTTGTGCTGGGCAACAACCAACATGGGGCTTTTAGTGTCGATTTGAAAAATATTTCGCCCAATCCCCTTAAAATCCACCTGGCACCTATTGATGGTGGAACGCATTCACCCATGGTAGTGCAGCCGAATCAAAAAGCGAGCCTGAAAGTGGATAAAAACACTGCAGTAGTCATCGGCAACCCCTCTAATGAGAGCGCCGACGTGGAACTGAAAGTACATGGCGATACTGGTCTATCGATGGGATACAAAAATTAGGTAGTTTCCAAACCTTTGTTGCAGCTTCGGGTTTTGTCTACTAAAGATAAAACCCGGAGTGCCGCAACAACATGAACTTCCAAGTGAACTTATACGCCTTTGTACTGCTCTTTGCCTTTCTGCAAGGGCTTTTTTATGTGTATCAATTCTGCAAAAGGGGCTTCTCGGAAGAGCGTGCCTCAGATTTTTGGCTGGCAGGGCTGATTCTGGCCTTGTGCATCACCAATATTCCTTCAATGCTCGGGTTTATGGGCATTTACATTTTGGGACAAGATTGGTGGTTTTTTCCCCAGGATACGGGTTTGATCATCGGGCCACTGGTTTATTTTTACTTAAAGACCCAAACCAATGCCCAGTTTAAATTCAACGCCGTGGATTACTGGCATTTCTTGCCGTATGTTGTTTATTTTTTCTACCACCTGCTGGTTTTTCTTAGTGGCAAAGAGGGGGTAGATTGGTGGGCTCAACGGATCCACAATCCATTTCAATTAGGCAACTTGCATAGTGTTACCGAAATTGTATCACTCCTGGTGTACACAATTTTGTCTTTGCGCCTTTACCGCAGGTATCGCCGCTGGTTGCCCACCGAGCGCTCGGATACTGAGGCGATGCTCCTGAATTGGTATAAAAACTTTCTGGCTTTGATCGTGCTGGGAGTGGTATCAGCACAAGTGCTTTATGTTTTGGGGTTTTTCGTTTCAATCGCTTATTGGGATGACTGGATTTTGCGGGCTATCGTTGCATTCAACATCTGTTACATCAGTTTCAATGGCTACTTGCAACCCCAACCACACCGGTTGATTTTCGATACCAATATCCCAATGGAATCCAATTTTGGGTCAGCTAATTTAGAAACAGCCATAAAAAAAACAGAAAAGCCGGACCCAGTTGAATTAGAAATATGGTGCAAAAAGGTGGAAGTCGTGGTACAAACCGAAAAATTGTACCTCAATCCGGAGCTCACCTTGAGTGATCTATCAGCAAAATTAAACTCAAACAACTCCTGGGTCTCTTATGTGATCAACACCGGCTTTCAAAAGAACTTCAACGATTTTGTCAATGCCTTCCGCGTAGCCGATTTTCAGGAAAAAGTCATTGATCCGAAGTTGAGCCATTATACCCTTTTGGCCCTTGCCTATGAATGTGGGTTTAATTCAAAATCAACCTTCAATCGGGCCGTGAAAAAAGCCACGGGTGAGCTGCCTTCTGCGTTGGTCACCAAAAAATAGCAGTAAGTTTTTAATCAGGAGCTTTTGATTATCCTAAAATCCAATTGTGCTGTCAAAAATGAGTTTTGAAATAGCTAAATGGTGATTACCTTTACTTTACAACCTGGTTAAACCATTTTCACCAAAACCTCCCAACAACTATGAGACAGCTATTAAATACCCTTTTATTCCTGGCGATTGCCCAGGTTTGCACGGCTCAAATCTCCGTCACTTCCACTACTTTTCCTGTTGCAAACGATACCTTGCGATATGCCACTGATGATCGGCCAGTTCTTAATGTTCAAAGCCTTTTCACACCACCGGGCGGTGGCCAAATCTGGGACCTGAGCAAATTGCTTGCCCGATCCGTATCCAACCAGGTATACAAAATCGCCAGCACCGGGAAAAATGCCAGTGCCTATCCTGGCGCTGAGTTGGTGGTGATAGACGCATTCAGGGAAACTTATTACAACGTAACCAATACAAGCTTTGAGAACATGGGCTATGCAGGTGCGGATCCATTTGGGTTGGGTTTGAGCGCCCGGTTTAAATTGCTCCCCGCCTATACCGAGCGCCGTTCCCCGATGAATTTTTTCGACATCAAGGTTGCCAATTCTGCTATAATTCAGGGATTTGCGGTGGGTGAGCTGCCGGAAGTTGTCAAAAAGAATCTTCCCACCAGCGCAACCTTAATTGACTCCATCCGCGTTCGTTTGACTTTTTCCCGCAGCGATGTGGTAGATGCTTTTGGTACCCTGAAGTTGCCTTTTGCCCAATACACCGTTTTGCGGGAAAAACGCACCGAATACATCTCTACC
>NZ_JBBAKG010000143.1:0-12471 GCF_040403615.1 Haliscomenobacter sp.
TGACGAGTGATGAATGACGAATTTGGCGCATTGCCTTCAAGATTTTCGGGTAAGTGCATACAAATGGAATCCAAGTCTAGGGCTTACGAAAAATTCCAGCAGCTATCTCCCAATTCGTCATTCCTCACTCGAAAAATTCGTCATTTGCTCCAGCTCCTCAGGACTAATGTTTAAAAAAGCACAAATGTCTGCGTCGGGCAGGCCAGCACTGCGCATGCGTTTGAGGCTTTCGTAGAGTTTATTTTCAGCTTGTTCGGCGCGTTTTTTTTCCTGTTCGGCGCGTTGCTTCTCAAGCTCGATCCGCTTTAATGCTTCTTTATTTTTCTTTCGTTCTTCTTGCGCTTTCTTTCGTTCTTCTTGCGCTTTTTTCCGTTCTTCTTGCGCTTTCTTCCGTTCTTCTTGCGCCACTTTTTCAGCAGCCAGCGCTCTGCGTTCCTGGTCTTCAAAAGCATCCAGATAAGTATCCTCTGCTTCCATATTGTCTCTGATTTCGGGCACCTCTACGGCCTCTTGCAGACGGCGAATAATGGAGCGAAAATCCTCCGGAAAATCCTCCTCGCGTACATTGAGGATATGCTGATCTTCGGTTTGGTTGCTTTGGTCAAACACGCTTAGGAGAATTTCCAGTTCGTTCCTCCTCCTGGTTTTCAAATCTTGAATGGAAATCACGTAACTATCGTGGCTCAGGCATTCGATAAAATAGTCTTTTTGCGGAATTTCTGCTTTGGAGTAGAGGTCGATGTACTTGCGGTTGACGTGGATGACAGGAATGTCGTGGATGCTGTCCAGGCTGTGGCCCAAGAAATAAATACTGATGATGGGCAAGGCCAGGGTTTTGTGGTTGCCGTCGTGGGTTTTTACGGTGTACACATTTTTTTTGTCGCTGTACTGCTTGCCCAGATACTGCCGAAAGCGCAGGATGTCGGTGGCCAATTTGGCTTTTTGGACTTCGATGATGACCAGTTTTTCCTCTGCAGGTGTTTTGATTTTGGCCGAAAAATCGAGGTGGTAAATGGTAAAGGTGGGCTTGATGCTCAGGGGATCCAAATGTACGGAAGTAGTGAAGGACTTGGGGCGAAACTCCAACTCTAATACCTCCGCTCCAATGATGGACCCAATGAGCAGCTTGGCTACTTTGGAGTCTTCCATCAGGTATTTAAAGACGACATCGTAGATCGGATTGGCGATGAGCATTTTTAACGCAATTTGTAGCAAAAATATGCATTTGGGCTGGAAAGTGCAACCAATTTGTAAATAAAATCAACATAAAAGGCCAGGACGTAATGGCCTTGGTGATCCTGGCTATTTTTTTCAAAACGATTTGGTCATTAAAGTAGGCTTGATTTTTATGGCACACAGCTGTTTTGACCGGGTAGCGGGTACTTGGTTGAATGGCAGAGTGGTGGGAAGCGGGAAGTGGCCAAGATTTTTGTGAATGACGAATTTTTCGAATGACGAGTGACGAATCCCCCCCTGGTCACTGAGCGGCGGTTATTGAGCGAAGTCGAAGTAAGCCGAAGTGCGAGGGGGCATCCGTCACTCGAAAAATTCGTCATTCACAAAAATCGTTTAAACGCATTTACCAGCCGATCTGGTAACTCGTCCTGAGAAGCCATCTTGTAATCGTTGTATGAGCAAGGAATCAAACGATGTCTCTGGTGCTTTTTGGTCGTTTTTACGGGAACTTGCAGCCACCAGCGTCCACTTCTTTGGCTTTTCCAAAAAGTAACCGTGAAATCCAGGGATTTTAACTCAACGATGTATTCGGTTAGCCCATCGGTTGCTACCGGAAAATCGCCTTTGCGGTTCTGAAGTCCATCCAGGAAATACCAAATCATTTGAGCAATCACATTGGCCGTCTGCGCTTTGCGGTCAAGCGCCGCTTTGTAACCAAAAACGCCAAAGGATTTTACTTTTTCACTCATACCGCCATAGCGGCTAAGTTGGCAAATTTCTTCTACATTAAACCCACTTGGCGTTGCATTTTCCTGCCCTGGAGCTTCACTTTGCTTGATCGAAGCCAATTGGAATCCCAATAAATCGGCATCTCGAATGATGGGCTCCACTTCCGACAGATTTGTTTTGGCCGTACCCAGGCGGATGTAATCAAAATGCAATTCCTCCATCAACCGGTAAGTACCTGGCAGGATAAAATGGGTCTGACAACCGATGATACCCAAGTTAAACAACTTTGATTTCTCCTGAAACACAATTTCGTTGAATAAATCGGGCTTTGCGCCTTCTTCGGGGATACTCAAACGGATGGTTTCATCAAAGGCTACCATGTTGATGTGCTGCAGCTCGTGCTGTAAGCCCTTGTACTGAATTTGCATCAATGCAGGATCAGTCCCTACTATTATCGGCAAAATTCCACTTTCGTGCAATTCAATCAATACGGGCATGATAAACTCCTCCGTACTTTTTCTAATCGTGCCTAAATCAGCAATATGCAAACCTTCAAAGGGAAAACTCAGGGGATAAAGTGCTTTGCGCAAAGCCAATCCTTCCCTTTCGTTCAAGGCCAGAATCGCGATCTGAATGCCCTGTAAGGATGGAAATTTTCCCTCAGTATGAATTTGCATGCGTGACCCCAATTGATCTTCATTCAAATCGGGTAGAGCTAAGGTGCCTAAAGAGATTGGACTAAGCCAGTTGTCGAGCATAAAACCGTATTGTGTGCAAAATACAGGCAGAAAGTTACAAATCGAAGTCGGATAAGCACCCTTAGCGGGTTAAAAAAGTGACTTTTTTTAGAATAAGAGTATAAATAGTAAAAATATCTGTTGCATAATCGTTTAAGTAGATATAAACCTTGGTAAGAAAAAAAAATAACTCTATTTTTGATGCGTAATAGTAGCATGGTCATTTTTCAGTTATATTCTACTGAAATCAAGGCCTTTTTGCCTCCTCGACCGGAAAACCTTTCACAAAAAGTTTACCTTCGCGTAATGTGCGGAGAGGTGAAAGCTGTATGTTTTTGTAAACCATTCTGCCCGGCCTCGCCACATCACCTGAAGTCTCGTACTTTATCTAGGAACCATTTTGCATCATTTATAGGTTGTACCGATCATTGTTTAGATGGTTGCAACCAATATAATCCCAATACTTAACTGATTTAATATCCAAAACCATGCAAAAACGTACTATTTTAATGATTCTCCTGATTTTCTGCGCCGGATTGGTTTGGGGCCAGAAAAACAAGACTCCCAAGGAGAAAAAAGAGAAAACTGAAAAACCAGCCAAAGTGAAAGCAGAAGAACCAGTCAAAGAAAAACCAAAAACCTCTGGACTGGCGATACCCAAAAGCATGATTGAATTTGGTTTGAATGGTGGCGGAGCCATTGTGGGCGGTGACGTCAAGCCGACTCCTTCTTACGCAGTTGGGTTTCACATTCGCAAAGCAACCGACTACATTTTTTCGCTTAGAGCAGATTTCCTGTACGCAGATTTAAAAGGAAAAAACGCCGCTACAAACGTAGAAAGAGATTTTAACACCAAATGGATGTCTGGAACCATGTACGGGGTGATGTCTCTCAATAGTTTGCGCTGGGACAAGCCTGTACGCAATACGAACCTCTATATTCTGGCAGGTGCGGGTGTCAATTCATTTAGCGCTACTTCCTTTAAAAGTGAAGATAATCTAAGGCAATTTGATACCCTGAAACGAGCTTTTGCTCCCCACATGGGTTTGGGAGCGGGTATTTCTTTCCGCTTGGGTAAAAAGATCAACATTGCACTGGAAGAACAGGCTTTTATGGTCTTTGGCGGTCGTGCCGACCTAATTGACAACATTGTACCGAATCGTCCTAACTTTCGTGATGTCGTTTCCTTCACCAATTTGTCCATCAATTTCAACCTGGGAAATGCCTCCAGCAAAACAGAACCCTTGTATTGGATCAACCCAATCGATGGGGTGTTGAATTCAATTGATGACAAAATCAACCAGCGTACTTCCGGTTTGATCAAAGATGAAGACGGCGACGGCGTAATCGATGCCATTGATCAAGACCCCAATACGCCAGCAGGCGCAATGGTAGATACCAAAGGCCGTACCCTGGATTCTGACCGTGATGGCGTTCCTGATCACATCGACAAAGAGCCCTTTTACATGCCTCAGGCCAATGAAAAAGTGGATGAAACCGGAGTGGTTACCAACCCACAAACTGGCGGAAACGGCAGGCCTGGTGGAAATGGCAGCGGAGTTACAGAAGAACGCGTGAAGGAATTGATTGATCAAGCGCTGCAAAACTACCAAATTGCCGACAATCGCACCAGTGCGGCGGAATGGTTTTTGCCAATGTTGCACTTTCCCGCCTCTACCGCTCAAATTAAGTACTCTGATTACGGCAACCTGGCGGGTGTGGGCCGCATGATGAAAGCCAATCCAGGCATCCGCGTCGTCGTGATTGGATTCACTGACAGCACAGGTTCTGAAAGCATCAACAATCAATTGTCTTACGATCGCGCCAAAAACGTAATCGAACACCTGGTTACCAGCCATGGTGTAGCACGTGGCCGTTTTGTATTGCAGTGGAAAGGTTCTGCCGATAACCTGGTGCCTACCAGCTCAAGCTACATGAACCGCCGTGCAGAGTTTCGCATTGCAGGCCCTGGCGATGTAGAGCAAGATCCTCCTGCTCCAAAGGAAGGGGGATATTGATAAGTAAATAGCGAATAAAATTAAAAAGCCTCGCAGTGATTGATTTCACGCGAGGCTTTTTAATTTTATTTGTAATTCGTTATTTAATATCCCGTATTCTGGGCAATTACTTTATTGGAAGTATCAACTTCCCGTTGTGGAATGGGCCAAAGTGCACGAAAATCCTGAGTGATTCCATTGGCATTCCATTTGCCAAAGCGGCGTTGATCAAACCAGCGCTGGCCTTCATGTGCAAATTCGATGCGCCGTTCTTTCTCAATGGCAGTTATCAAATCAGCTGCTGTTACAGCGGTAGATCCTGGCAATCCTGCCCTGGTCCGGATGACATTCACATCTGCCAAAGATTCTACCAATTTACTCAAATTGGCGCGAGCCTCTGCACGGATGAGGTACATTTCAGCCAAGCGCAGCAACAAAACGTTGTCGTCACCAGGGACTCTGGTGAATTTTGACGTCTTGCCTGCGGGACTGGCCGTAAAGTTGACAGCTCTACGCACATCATTGGCTTCGTGTGCGTCGCGCAAGCTATTGGTCGTTGCAATTTCATTGCGCCCACCCAAGGTAGTAGGGTAGTAAAAGAACGCAATCGAGTTAGTATTATTAATGTCAAATTGCAGTTCCCAAATGGCTTCAGAAGAATTCTTTTTGGTGAAAACATCCCCAAAACTGGCACTGGCAACCAGTGTATAGGCTTTGCTGTCGATAACCTGAGTGGCAGCAGCTTCCGCTTCGGCCCATTCTCCACGGTAAAGGTGTGCCCGGGCTTTGAGCGCCAACGCTACATTCTTATTGACCCGACCCGTACCATTGCTGGCCAGTAGGTTGGCCACACCAAAGTTGATGTCTTCCAAAATCGCGGTCCATACTTCAGCCTCGGTGTTGCGTGCAACCGGAACCGCATCCGTAGCTGCCAGGGTTGGCTTGGTTACCAATGGAACTCCAACACCACTGGCTTTATTGTAACCGGCAGCACTGCCGCCAAATGCCCGCAAAAGGTTGAAATAGTGAAACGCCCGCAGAATGCGTGCCTCAGCAATGGCATTGTTTACGTTGAAAGAAGGATCAGTTACGCCAGATGAAGCCGCGATTACGGTATTGGCTCGGTTGATCCCGATGTAAATGGATTGCCACATGTTGGTCAATTCTGCATTGTCGGTCAATAATTGCCGGTTAGCAAATTGCGCAAAAGAAGGGAACGTACCGGTATGTGCCAAAATATCTGAATACAAGTCGGCCAACGCAAAATACCGTAACCCCATGTAGTTACCACTTTGTACAGCACTGTAACAACCAATTAAGGCCGCATCCACGTCCTGACGGGTTTTGAAACCCTGTGCGCCATCCAGGGCGGTTTCAGGGTTGAGTTCGATGTTCTCCTGGCAGCTACTAAAAATGTTGATAACCAAAAAGAGAAGAACTATTTTGAAAATGTATTTTTTCATCGCTTCAAAGTTGATTGTTGGTTAAAACGTGATGTTCAATCCACCCATGATCGTGCGTGACTGGGGGAAAGTCAAGAAATCGGTACCCGCCGAGAGCGTAACCTCACCAAATGTGCTTACTTCGGGATCCAGTCCAGAATAATTGGTAAAGGTCAGGAGGTTTTGTCCACCAACATATACGCGCAAACGATTGATTTTGAGTTTGTCTGTAATGCTTTTGGGTAAGCTATAACCAAAGTTGAGGTTTTTCAAACGAATAAAAGACCCATCTTCGAGGAAACGATCAGAAGTACGCCGGTTGTTGTTCGGGTCCCCAAATACGGCTCTTGGGAAGGTGGTACTTCTATTGTCCGGTGTCCAACGATCCAATACTGTTGCGGATTGACCAAAAATGCCGTTCATTCCTTCACTAAAAGCGCGGGTGTTGTTGTAAATCATATTGCCCGACTGGAATTGAAAGAAGAACGAAAGATCAAATCCAGCAAAGGACAAATTGTTGGTTATACCACCATAAAATTTTGGCAAAGCATTGCCCAAAATTTCCTGGTCTAGGGCAGTGATCAGGCCATCTCCGTTCAAGTCCTTGAATTGAATATCGCCAGGCCTGGTCAAAGTAGATTGGTATACTGAAGTAGCAATTCCAGTTCTTTCTCTTGCTTTGGTATTCAATGCATCAATTTCTGCTTGTTCCTGGAAAATGCGTTCCACCCGGAATCCCCGGAAGGCGCTGGGGGCTTCTCCTTCAGCTACCCAACTCGCAAAACCCGAAGCAAATGGAGTTCCGGCCAGCTTGATGATTTTACTTTCCAAGAAAGCAACGTTAAAACTGGTGCTCCAGGTGAATTTTTTGGATACAAGATTTTGGGTGTTCAACAAAATGTCGATGCCCCGGTTTTGGGTAGATCCAATGTTTTCGGTAATGCTGGCAAAGCCAGAAGTAAATACCAAGGGCCGGTTCAATAACAAGTCGATGGTATTGCGTTCGTAGGCCTCCAGCACCAGGCTGATTCGATTGTTGAAGAAACCCAGGTCCAAACCAATACTCACGTCTTCGTTGGTTTCCCAGGTTAATTCTGGATTACCCAATTGACTGGGCGACAAACCCGCAATTTGGTTGTAGTTGGCACCTGGAGAAATCAAGGCTCTGGACGCAAAGTTGCCAATGTTTTGATTCCCCGTTTGACCGAAGCCAGCACGGAGTTTCAACTCGGAAATGATTTTGCTGTTCTTCAGAAAAGGCTCTTCCGACACGCGCCAAGCGGCAGATAGCGCAGGGAATAAAGCCCAACGCTGATTGGCACCAAAACGAGAGGATCCATCCCTGCGGACACTTCCACTGATGAAATATTTCTCCTTGAAGTTCAGGTTTAAACGAGAATAGTAGCTGTTCAATCCCCATTCGGTACGGCTGGAGCTCAAGTCCTTTTTGACTGAAGCAGCATTGAGGGTTTTAATGGTATTGCCGGGAAAGTTTTCCCCTTGTCCGAAAAAGCTTTCTGAACGGCTATTCTGGAAAGCAGTACCCAACAAAAGATCCAGATTCAAACTGCCGATTGACTTACTGATCGTAAAAAAGTTTTCGTTGACCAAGTTTAATTCCTGGTTGTAAGCTTCAATGCCCTGCCCACGTAAGCCAAATCCGGTATTTGTGGTGGTAGGTGCAAAGCGAGTTTCCCGGAAATTGCTCAAGTCTAAGTTCAGGTTGGTTCGGAAAGACAACCAAGGTAAAATGCTCCAGTCTCCATAAAGCGTAGATAAAATCCGACCGCTAAAGTTCTCATTGGTTGGCTCCAATTGTGCAGCCACCGGGTTCTCCACAGATGAGTTGGCATCCTTGGCATAAGTACCATCCGCATTGCGCACGGGGATGTGCGAACCCATTAAAAATGATGCGCTCAATACCCCGTTGATGTTGTTGTCGTTGTTCAAACGATCACTGTTGGAACGAGATAAGAAGGTGCTGGTACCAATTTTGATTTTATTGGTAATAAAATTATCAAGGTTCAATCGAATGCTGTAGCGGTCAAATTTTGACCCCTTGATGATCCCATCTTGAGTGAAATAAGCGGTAGAAAGGTAAAATTTAGTGCGCTCATTGCCTCCAGAAAAAGATAAATCTGTTTGGCTGATGGGCGCAGTTTGCAGGATTTGATCAGACCAGTTGGTGTTTGGATAAGTATCTGGTGCTGCATCCAGCCCAACCAAGCGCTGCGAACTGGGCAAAGAAGTAGCCGTAAAGCGGTTACGGATGGCTTCTTGAACCACAGCAACATATTGGGGACCGGTTAGGGTCTCCGGTTTTTTCTGGATTTCTTGCTGTCCATAATAAGAATTTAGGGATACTTGGGTTTTACCTGCTTTCCCCCTTTTGGTCGTAATTAATACAACGCCATTGCTGGCTCTGGACCCATAAATAGCTGCGGCCGAAGCATCTTTTAACACTTCAATGGACTCGATATCAGTGGGGTTGATGTCGGTCAAGGCGTTGGCTTGCTGGCCACCAAAACCAATTTGAGAGTTGCTACCAGTACTGATAGGTACTCCATCAACTACATAAAGGGGTTGATTGCCTGCATTAATTGAGGATGGGCCACGTACCCGCACTGAAACGCTACTCCCTGGTGTACCCGAGGCTGCTACCACTTGCACACCAGCTGCCTGGCCTTGCAATGCTTGATCTACACCCGTAACTGGTAGTTTGGAAATGGTTTCTCCACTTACTTTAGCTACTGAACCGGTAATACCTTTTCTGGATTGGGAACCGTAACCTACCACTACTACGTCTGAAAGACCGATCACTTCTGTTTCCATGGTGATTTCATAGTTGTTGGCATCAGTTAAGGTCACCTCTTTTGGGCTAAACCCAGTGTAGCTGATCATCAGCACAGTAGCATTAGGAGGAACTACTAGGCTGAAAGCCCCATTGACATCGGTAATGTTACCTGTCGTTGTTCCCCTGACCAGGATCGTGGCCCCGATGAGGGCTTCCCCTTCGTCGTCCGTCACTTTCCCTGTGATCGTCCGTTGTGCCCAGAGCGACATACTGCCAATAAGCAATAGCGCTAGAACTAGTAAGTGTTTTTTCATACTAATAAATTTGGTTTAGGTCGGTAAACAAAAAAGAAAAGATATTGTTCGCAGCTGAAATCGAAATAACTGAAATTTGCCTTTGTTGAATCTACATTATCTTATCTTTGCCTCCTAAACCTAATGCACACAACACTTGTTCATTGCTCATACAATATTGTGATTTCCTTAAAAATGTAGGCCTTGCCGATAATTGAGGAGGGATAGTTGTTCATGAAGAGAAGAGAAAAACGCTTGGTACGTCAGGCGGAAGCATTGATTCCAACCCCTTGGGGTAATTTTAGGATGGGGGCTTATGCAGAAGATTCCGAAGACTGGATGCCACACCTGGCGTTGGTTAGTGAACATTGTGATTTGAATGCTCCTGTACTCACCCGCTTGCATTCCGAATGCATTACTGGTGATTTGTTTGGCTCCAAACGCTGTGATTGCGGAGCACAATTGGCTTATGCATTGGGGAAAGCAGCAAAAGAAGGAGGAATTGTACTTTACTTACGCCAGGAAGGTCGTGGCATCGGTATCATCAACAAGCTGAAAGCCTATAACCTGCAAGACATGGGTTTCAATACAATTGATGCAAACCTGCACTTGGGCCTAGAGGCAGACGTACGCAAGTACGACATAGCCATTGAAATGCTGGAGGACTTGGGCGTGTCCGAAATTAACTTACTGACCAATAATCCAGATAAAATTGAAGCGTTTGACAATGCCTCTGTAAAGGTAATCAAGCGCATCCCCATCATCATCGAACCGAATGCAGATAACCGGGAATACTTGCGGATCAAGCAAGAATTCATGGGACATTTGTTAGGGTAACCCTGCGTGGTTACCCAATAACTAGGGCGACCAAGTAGGGTCGCCCCAACCACCACCACCATGCGCGCTATACAATTCCATCAGTTTGGTTCTCCCGATGAATTGTTCATCGGAGAATTTCCTACTCCTGAACCATCAGAATACCAAATTCGAATTCGGGTTAAAGCTACTGCTCTCAATCGGGCAGACTTGCTGCAGCGCGAAGGTAGATATCCGCCGCCTGCTGGCGAAAGCCCGATTTTGGGACTAGAAATAGCTGGGGAGGTTGAAAAACTGGGTTCAAAAGTCCAAAAATGGAAAATTGGCGACCGCGTTTGTGGTCTGCTGGCCAGTGGAGGTTATGCGGAATATGCAGTGATACACGAAGACATGGCCATGCCCATTCCAAATAATCTTGATTTTGTAGCAGCAGCGGCTATTCCAGAAGCTTTTCTGACCGCATTTCAGGCATTGGTTTGGATTGCAAAATTACAGGCAGGCGAGTCCATTCTAATCCACGCTGGAGCCAGTGGCGTAGGTACTGCTGCGCTTCAATTGGCACGCTTGATTGGCGCAAAAGCTTATGTGACTGCATCTGCTGAGAAACACGCCATTTGCAAATCTTTAGGGGCCGAACATTGCATTGATTACAAAACCGAAGATTTTGCGCAAAGGATCCAAATCTTGACCGAGGGTAGGGGAGTGGACGTAGTTTTGGATTTTTTAGGCGCATCGTACCTGGAAGGTAACCTCCAAGCCTTAGGCATGGATGGTAGAATGGCTCTTCTCGCTGTGATGGGTGGTGCGCAAGCAACTGGAATCAATTTGGGAATGGTACTGATGAAACGTTTGAAAATTCAGGGCTCAACCTTGCGGGCAAGAACTTTAGACTATAAAACAGCACTAACGCATGCATTTGTGGAGATGGCCTGGGCTCATTTTGCCAGTGGGCAATTGTTCCCGGTAGTGGATTGTGTTTTTCCCTGGGATAATGTTGCTGAGGCGCATTTGTACATGGAAGCTAATCGGAATCAGGGTAAAATTGTGCTGAGTTTACAACCCCTTATTTATTCGGGAAAACCTTCAGGTTAAAATTCCATTTTTGCTGACTTTGGCACAATTCCTGAAAATAATCCCAGTCAATAAATTTTTGATCGGCACAAATTCGTGCCAGTTGACGATAGGAATTGAAGGTCACGATTTTATGGTTGGCTTCTTTTTCTACAAATTTTTCCAGGCGCCGCAAAGGGCGGTTTTTTTGTACATCGCGGATAAATATTGCCGCAATTCGCCCCGGATATTTCTGGTCAATTTCATGGTAGAGATAAGGGTCTTTCTCGGCGTTGTCTCCAATCAAGATGAACTGTTTTTCTGGATACGTATCCAAAATGCGCTTGATGCTTTCCGATTTGTGACCCTGATCATCTTTGGTATGGACTTTATAGGGAAACCCAATATCGCGCAACAATACGGGGGCTTTGGGCATCGAGTGCAACTTGAGGTAGCTCATCACCAGATCATAAATGTTTCTTGGGCTATTGGACAAATAAAACAATGGAGAGTAACCCTGATCATGCATACCTCGGCGCAATGCGCGCAAAAAAGCAGCCACTTCGTCAAAAACCTTGCGTTGATGGATGCTTTTGAACAAGGTATTGTAAAAAGCACGCCATTTGAGGGGACTTGCAACCCCTGTTTCAATGACGGTATCATCCAAATCGGTGATGATGCCCAATCGGGCATCTTGTGGAGGAAATAAGATACTGGTGGTCGTTTCGATTTCTAAATCATTTGTCCAGGGCGTTTGCAACAAAGTGATTTTTACATTTTGCCAGGGTTCTTCATCCGGAAGCACCAATGGAGGATCCAAAGTCGTATCCAGGGTAAAATAACCTTCCCGATCGGTGATCAATTCAAATTGGTGGTTTTCAATATCGACCCGCAATACGGCATTCGGAATCTCATCGCTTTCAAATCTTTGGTAAGAGTTGATCAAATTTTGCAGTACCGTATTCGTAGGGCTATTGCGCAAGCGTTTTTTGACCAGTACTCGCCCTTGTAAGAAAAGATAATCTGGTCGCCCAAACCCTCGATAAGTAGCAATTTTAATGGGTTGATTTTGTCCTACGCCACTTACTTTGACCAGCGCAAACCTCAGGTCATCAATGAAATGATCCAAACGACGAAACAACTTAAATAAGGTGGTTTTTAGCCAGGACATTAAAATATAGTTTTCTTCGTTCAAAAGTCGGAGAAACTTCCGATTTTTTCGCTGTAAAATTGCATTAACATGAGAAAATACTACACATTGCTTTTTATCGGATTTATCTGCACGGTTCCAATCGTTGCGCAAAATACTGAAACGCCCATGCTGGAGGCCAGTTTGAGTGAGGTTTCAAGTGTGGATGCCATTGTAAAAACCCTTTACCAGGTTATTTCCGGCCCGGCCAAACAACGTCGAAACTGGAACAAATTCCGTTCATTGTT
>NZ_JBBAKG010000144.1:0-7060 GCF_040403615.1 Haliscomenobacter sp.
CAGAAGCCTTTGTTACTGAAGACGCCATGATGGGTAAGTTAGAAGACAGCGGTAAAATAGTCAGAATCTTAAAGAAAGCACACACTGTGCCATTCAGCGATGAAAAAAACTGGCTGTTGATCGATACTGATCCTGCCAAAGGCAACAAAGGCCTTGGACTTAAATGGGTGCCAGCTGACACAAGATTTACCTGGGTGAGACCCTATAGAGACTCCATGGAGGAAGGCTCGGACTTGCAAGAGATTGTGACCATGCCGGCTGATCAGTTTGCAGGCGGCAAAGACATGCTGGACTACATGCCACCGCCCAGTAAAAAACGCTTCAGGCCCTTGCCCGGTGGCACAGATCTCATGTATGCCATTGAAACCATGGGACCAGAAACTCGAGTGCAGATCGTGGATCCAGGCATGCCGGGTATTACCCGCCCCGTGGTGGTGGCTGTGCTGAATCTGGATCCAAGCAGTTTGCCCAACACAGTGCAGGTGGGATCAATCACAGTGGACGAAGACTATCGTGGACGCGGCCTGGCCAAGTCCTTGTACGGCATTGTGTTGACCATCATGCGAAAGAATTTGGTTTCTGGCGATAGTCAAACACCCGGAGGTCGCCGAAACTGGTTGAGTTTGGCCACAATACCCGGAGTTGAAGTGCGCGGGCTAGTAAGAATTCCCAATCAAATCTTTGACGTGGAACGCACCGCCACAGTATGGCGAAAATACGCTGATCGAACCATGGACCAGATCATGGAACTGGGTGGGCAGTTCTATAGTAAAGATGGTAATAGCACGTATTGGCTGTTTGATGTTGTGCCCGGCAAGACTTCACTGAAACCGGCTGTGCAAAATGCTCTCAGCAGACTGTACGGCTATGAATCAGACAATCTGCTGTTGGCCACCTGGACAGGAGCATGATATGAGAGCAAGTGAATTTATTACTGAACGCAAAAAACGCAGTAAGAAAACTCGTGGCCTTGGAGGATACTTTTTTCCTGGTTATGGCTATTATGGTGCCAGCGACGCAGGCGAAGGTGGCGGAGATGGTGGTGGCGAAAGTGTAAACCGTAGCATGGCGGAACGCAAACAAAGTCCACTAGAAGATTTTGAAGGATTGCAATTCAGAATGGTCAACGATAACGATCAATTGTTTGTAAATGCCTTTGATTCATCTGGGAGCAACGAACTGGGTCACGTGACGTTTGACATAGGCGACGGCAAAGAATTAGATCCACAGAACTTGTATGTCAAAGACAAATTTCGTAGCCAAGGTATTGCTCGACTAATGTATGATTTTGTCAAAAGCAAAGGTTATAAAATACAACGTAGCTGGGATCAAACAGATGCAGGAGCAGGCTTCTGGGACAAACACCGCGGGGAAGAACGTGTGTGGGAACAAGGTGTGGCGGAAAACTTTGCGGATGGTCGTAATCCTCAAGACAAAGGTGATTCAAAACGCCACGGTATCAACACAAAAGCCAGTGTAAGCAGTCTACGCAAAACTGCCAAGCAGGGTGGACGCAAGGGCCAACTAGCACATTGGCTAGCAAATATGAAATCAGGAAGGGCCAAGAAAAAATGAAACTTGTAGTACTGGCAATCTCTCTCGCACTCACAGCATGCAGCACTCTGGTGCCTGTGACCATGACATTCCCCGAAGCACCGGGTCGACAAGCACAGGTTGCCTGCCCCAACCTGCAGAAACTAAAAGACGATGCTCTACTCAGTGATGTCAGCAGAACCATCACCATCAACTACAGCACCTATTATGAGTGTGCTGTGAAAACAGATGCCTGGATTGAATGGTACGAAATACAACGTCGTATCTTTGAAGGCGTGGTCAAATAATCAGAAAGAAAAAGATGAGCACAATACTACAAAAAGAACAACTGAAACAAATGGTCAAGAATCCTCATATTGATCACTGGTATTCGGCCCTGGAACAGCTACTGGATGACTACGAAATCAACACTCCACAACGTGTGGCAGCTTTTGTGGCACAATGCGCCCATGAGAGCGGCAACTTTGTGTTCATCAAGGAAAATCTCAACTACAAGGCCGCCAGCTTGATGAAAACCTTTGCCAAGTATTTTCCCACAGCAGACATTGCAGCACAGTATGCCAATAAACCTGAACGCATTGCCAATCGTGTGTATGCCAACAGAATGGGCAACGGTGATGAAGCAAGCGGAGATGGCTGGCGCTATTGTGGACGTGGCCTGATTCAGCTCACAGGCCGAGACAACTACACATTCTTTGCGGGCAGCATGGATATCCCTGTGGAGGAAGCAGCAGAGTATCTGGCCACATTTGAAGGTGCTGCACAAAGCGCCTGCTGGTTCTGGGAAACCAACAGTCTAAATCGCTACGCAGACTCCGGCGACATCAAAGGACTGACCCGAGCCATCAATGGTGGCTACATTGGACTGGAAGACCGAATCAGTCATTATGAACATGCTCTGCATGTGATGGGTGTGTGACTTGACAAGAATTCAACAAATATGTGCAGGCATGATCCTGACCGGTGCTGCATTGAGTTCAGTCGCCGAGCCTCAAGAAATTTCACGCACAGTGCCCTGCGATAGTCCCAAGATTGTATTTGGGCAGTTGTTACGGGACTATGGCGAAACACCTCAGTGGGTGGGGCAAAGTGGAGAAGATGTATTTGTTGTGTTGGTCACTAATCCTGCCAAGAAAACCTGGAGCATGGTTGAATACAACAAGATCCTGGCCTGTGTGTTGTCTGTAGGAGTCAGCCGGTCAACACAGAGCGCAGGCTCCAAAAAAAATTAACTTTTCTATCAAGATAATGATTCATTGATCCAGATTAAATATAACAACTTGCACGTGATACAGTGCAAGGTTATTATAATAAAAAGGATCAATAATGAATCTAAAACAACTAGCGGCGGCGCTGGGTATCAGCATCTGTGCGCTGGCCCAGGCACAGTCAGACCCAATTGTGACTCAATCTACCAGTGACAGCAAGACCAGCGACTACACTCGTGACATCAAGAATGACCTAAAGAACGATATTCGCCGCAACGAGTCAGTAACCGAAGCAGTTGAACGCAGTATAAAAACGGCTCAGAGAGAGACCGAGGCAGAAATGCGCCAAGCCCGTAAAGGTGTTCAGGAAGATCTAGAAAAAGCTCGCAGCGAAGTAAATGCCATCCGCAAGGAAATGGCAGATGCTCGCCGTGAAATTGGTTGCGAAGTGGATGCACTCAAGCGCGAAGTCGACGTCAAAATTCAGAAGGCCATTGACAATCCTTTAGCTGGTAAATAATCCAAAGGATTTGATATGGAAAAAACTAAACTGACATTTGTAGTGACCACCATGGTCACATTGACCCTGTGCATGGTTATTCTTGCCATGGTCATAACTCTCATGGTTGGGCTGTTTGATCCAATCGTAGATAACACTGAAATCTTCAAATTGATCGGACCAGCATTTCAAACTGTGATCGGCGGATTCATTGGATTGCTGGCTGGTATTAAACTAAAGAACGAAGATGAAACCCCAAACAAGACAGATACAACTCAGATGTTATCATGGCAAATTCTGTCACTAGAGAAAAAGATTGAAGAACAAAACAAAACCAAGGATTAAAAATGGCAGAAGAATCTAAACCACTATCAAGATCAGAACGTGAAGCACATATCAAGGACCGGGCAGGCTGGGTAATCACTGTGGTAGCCGCCTTGTTGGCAGTGAACACCTACATTGCCAATGGTATCAGCAGCAGTGTGCTGACCAACACAATCCGTGCCAACGACACCTGGAACTTTTATCAGGCCAAGAGCATCAAACAAACCATTGCTGAAAATGCTCGCGACGAAGCTGTAGCTCGTCGAGATACAAACAAGGTTGCGGTACTGACTGCCAAGATTGATCGCTACGAAAGTGACCCCAAGACCGGCGAAGGCAAACGAGAACTCATGGCCCGGGCTCGAGCACTAGAAGCAGATAGAGATCAAGCAAAACTGCACAGCCCATGGCTGACATTTTCAGGCAGTGCATTCCAGTTGAGCATTGTGCTATTAAGTGCGTCTATATTGGCCGTGAGCATGGGCATGTTCTGGGCCAGCATTGCAGTGGGTCTAATAGGCGCAGTACTAATGAGCCAGGGCGTTTGGCTCTGGGCTGCCTGGATGATCTAACCGCCCGATCGGTTCTAACGCAAAGAATATGTAAATACACTGGGCAATTTTTGCTTGGAGTATCGCAGTGCATGCACGATGGTCAATAATTATTCTAATAACAGTACTACCAGCATCTGCTGATCAGTATGTGCTGCCACCTCAAAATTATCGTCACTGGCAACGCCTAGACAAGGTGTGTGACACCGGAAGAAAAACCTATGGCACAAATGAATTCTTAGAAAATGGGCAGGTTTGCCGTTGGGTTCTGGTGCCGTATTGGCCTGCAGATCGTGCAGCCTGGGACGCTGCTAGAGCAGCCGAACGTCGGGCTGAAAAATGATAGATCCATTCACAGCCTTTGCCATGGCTCAAGGTGCAGTCAAGGGCATCAAAGCAGCGGTACAACTGGGCAAAGATGTGTCGGGCCTGTACAAAGAATTCAGCCAGTTCTATCACGCAGCAGATCAGGTACACGTGGCCAGCACCCGAATGCGTATTGCTGCTGTCAACAAAACTGACGCTCAAATCAGTTCGGATGCCCTGCAAATTGCCATGGCTTCTAAGGCTCTCAGGGACAACGAAAAAGAACTCAAAGACATACTGTTTTGGTCAGGCAATGCTGATGTCTGGAATGAAATGATGGCAGAACGCACAAGAATGGCCAAGGAACGGCGTGCTGCGGAACAGGCCATTATAGACCAACAACAGCGCGACCGTGAAGCCATGTATAACATCTTGATGAACACTCTGCTGGCAATAGGAGCCGTAGCAGTAATTGTGCCTGTTATAGCAATAGTCTGGACCATAGTCACAAGATAACAGCATAAATATCTCATAACATATTCAAAAGGAAATTTATGGCATTACCAGGAATAGCAATAGGCGGGGGAATCACAGTAGGTGGAGGTATTTGGCTTGGAGGCGACCCGCCCAATCTCTATACACCCCTGGCAGGAAGCCTGGGGTTCAACGGCTCTAGTCAATATCTCAGCATGACTCCTGGATGGACTCCGGATACAGGTGCATTTACCATAGAAGGCTGGTTCTACAACAACAGTGGGTTTACCAACAAAGGATTGATGGGCACTGATCAAAGTTTGGGTATGAGCCTGTTTACAAGCGATGATGCCACTATTACTCTGGATAGATATGGTGGCGGATATCAGCCCAGTTACACCTGGCCAGTAGCAACACTGCAAACAAACAAATGGCAATACATAGTGCTGAACCGCAATGCCAGCACTGATTTAGAAACCATGTGGATTGGAACCTTCAACAACACCAGTTCATATGTGACCTGTGCCCGAGCAACTGGTGCTGCAGGTGGCGGTAGTCCTTCAGGTGGCACACAAACTGACAGTCAGGTCTGGGGCGACAATAACTGGGTGGGCAGATACTATGGTGGTTACTTTCCAGGATTCGTCACCAACTTCAGAGTCACCATTGGTGCGGCTGTGTACGACAGCAACAGTGCAACAATCACAGCACCGTCAGCACCATTAACTTCGGGTGCTAATACTGATTACTTGATGTTGGGTGCTGTGGTGACCACAGACACGTCAGGCACACAAACTGTGACCAATAATGGCACCGTGACACAAACAGCAACAGTGCCATTCTAAGGATAGTTGTGATCAACAGTCACAATTCCTGGAGCCAGCTTGAAGAAGTATGGCTAGGAGATGTTTATCCTGTTACCTGGTATGACCATCTGGCGCCTTCAGTACGCGATGTATTCCAGGCCATAACTGAAATAACCAAGCAAGATCTGTCCACAATACAACTCACTCTGGAGTCACTGGGTGTGGCAGTTCGCAGACCAGAATATCACAGCATAGATTCTTTTGTGGATGCTGCAGGTGTGTTGACCAAGCCCGAAATATGCCCACGTGACACATTCCTAACGCAAGGTACAACTTTGCTAACTCCAGGTAATCCCACACAGGCCTGGGCCAATGCACTACACAGTTATGATCGAGGCAGTGTCAAAGCCGGAGCAAATCACATCATCAATGGTGCCAATGTGGTGCGTGTGGGTCATGACGTTGTGATTGACACTGACATATTTGATGTTTCTAAAATTAACTTTGATCTATCAGCATTCCAAGACTACCGAATCACCTGGGTAAAAAATGGTGGGCACATGGACGGATGTTTTGCTATTCTACGTCCAGGCCTGATACTGGCCAATCAGTACTTTGAGGATTATGAAAAAACTTTTCCTGGTTGGGAATGTATCTTCCTGAATGAGCCCACCTACTGGCAACACAGAAAATCACCGCCCACTGGCTCAGAATACAATGGCAAATTCTACGTGGAAGGTGTGGCCTTCAATCAGTCATTCAACCAGCATGTGATTCAGCATGCTCGGACCTGGGTGGGCAACTATACCGAAACATTTTTTGAATTGAACTGTTTGGTTGTGAATGAATCCACTGTGGTAATGTTGGGATATAATGCTGCCCTGGAAAAGACTCTAAACAGTCGAGGTATCACTGTGCATTGGGTGCCATTTCGTTGTCGTGGCTTCTGGGACGGTGGCATGCACTGTATTACCCTAGACATACACCGAAATAGCACAGCCGAAAACTTCTTTCCCAACCGGTAAATAGCTGTAAGGAGCATTACATGGCAGAAAAACAAAAACAACCAAGTGAATCAGAAAAGAAAAAAGAAGACTGGATGAACTCAAAATGGCGCCCCATGATGGGCTGGATGTACATGACAGTGTGTACCATGGACATGGTGGTATTTCCAATCTTGTGGAGTCTGCTACAGACATTTACTCATACACAAATCACACAGTGGAATCCACTGACACTGCAAGGTGCAGGCCTGTTCCACATTGCCATGGGTGCGGTGCTAGGTATTGCAGCATTTGGTCGTACACAAGAAAAACTAGGCGGAGCCAACAATGGCGG
>NZ_JBBAKG010000144.1:7160-12430 GCF_040403615.1 Haliscomenobacter sp.
TTCCCAGAAAGATAAGGAGATAACATGTTAGAAACATTATTTTGGATAGCACTAGGAGCATTTGTTGGCTGGAACTTTCCACAACCCGAGTTTGCCAAAACGATTCAAACCAAGTATTTGCAAAAGTCGATTGACCAACTGAAAACAATTTTATTTTTCTGGAGATAACATATGAAATACGCAATCGTTTTAGCCACAGCATTATTTGCACTCACTGCCACAGCCGCAGACACAGAGACCCGAAAGGTCTGTGTTGATATCAAAGACAAGGCTGGTAAAGCAGTTGTTGATCCCAAAACAGGCAAGCCCAAACAAAACTGCAAACAAGTCAAGCAGCACAAGAAACTTGAAGGCACTGTGGTTCCGGGCAAGAAGTAATCGACTTCACTCCTCAAGTCCTGTATAATTACTGTACAGGACTTTTTCATGACCGATCATTATGCTGCTCTAGGTGTAGCCCGAACCGCTACCGCAGACCAAATCAAACAGGCTTTTAGAAAATTGGCCAGTACCTATCACCCGGACAAGGGCGGTGACACAAAGAAATTTCAAGAGATCCAGTCGGCTTATGCTGTGCTGGGCGATGCACAAAAGCGAGCTGACTACGACAACCCGCGTCCACAGTTTGGCGGGCATCCTGGACAGGGCCCTGGTGGGCAGTTTGATTTCAATGAAATATTTAACATGTTCGGAGCCCGGTTCCAGCAACCGCAACGCAGTTCTCATTCCAGGATGACACTGTGGATACGCATCCAGGATGTGGCCACACCCGGACCCAGAGTGGTCAGCATTGGCACACAGACCGGCACACACAATGTTGAGATCAACATACCCACAGGCATCGAAGATGGCGACAATGTGCAGTTCAGTGGCATTGGTCCAGATGGACTGGATCTGGTGGTGACCTTTCGTGTACATCCGGATCGAAACTGGCAGCGAAATGGCAGTAGTGTTGTGACTGAAGCCACCACTGTGGTCTGGAAACTGATTGCAGGTGGCACCATTACCATGCTGGACATACGGGGCAACAAGATTGAAATCACTGTGCCGCCTGGCACACAACCTGGTAGCCTGCTGCGAGCAAAAGGTCGCGGATTGCCAGATCGTTCCGGACAGCCCGGAGACATGTTGATTCGGGTGGCTGCTAGAATCCCAGGTAAAATTTCCCCAGAATTAATGGCTGCTATTCAACAAGAATCTGCCGAATAAGTATCTAATAGGTTGATCTAATCTATAATTTATTGTATACTAAACTATGAGCACACCACACGGACAAAACGCTATGCAAGACAACCCCGAAATTGAAGCCATCATTGATGGCTCTATAAAAATTGCGCAGACCTGGAAACACGAATACGTGATGACAGAACATCTGTTGCTGAGCCTGATCAGGCATGTGCCTTTTAGAAACACCCTGACCAAGTACGGTTGCGATGTGGCCATGTTGGAAAACGAACTCTGCGGCTACCTGGACAGCCTGGTGGGCATAATCAGTGACATTCCAGATTTTACTCCTAGAAAAACATCCGGACTGGAACGAGTATTCAATCGTGCAATAACACAGGTGTTGTTTAGTGGACGCAGACAAATTGTGACCATTGACCTGTATCTGGCCATCATGGGCGAAACCAACAGCCATGCACACTACTTCTTGCTGAAGTTTGGCGTGCAAAAAGCCGAGTTTGTGGACTTCTGGAGAAAGAACTACAAAATGGATCCTGTGGCTGGTCTCAATGATCAGCAGGCCACTGAGATCCTGGAAGAATACTGCACCAGTTTGTCAGCCCTGGCCAAGTCAGATACTCTAGAACCGCTAATTGGTCGCACCACAGAACTGGAAGAAATGATTGTTGTGCTGGCACGCCGCTTCAAGGCCAACGTGCTCATGGTGGGCGATCCTGGTGTGGGCAAAACGGCCATCATTGAAGGGCTTGCACAGGAGATTGTGGCAGGACGTGTGCCTGCGTTCTTGAAGGACTACGAAGTCTGGAGTCTGGAAATTGGAGCTTTGGTAGCAGGAAGCAAGTATCGCGGAGACTTTGAAGAAAAGTTCAAGGCTGTGATTGCTGCACTAGAATCCAAGAAGAAATGTATCTTGTTTGTGGACGAAGCACATACCATGAAGGGTGCGGGCGCCGGCAGTTCGGGCAGCCTAGACTTTGCCAACATGTTGAAACCAGCAATTACCAAGGGCAATCTAAAGGTAATTGCATCAACCACCTGGGAAGAATACTACGAAAGCTTTGAAAAGGATCGCGCACTCATGCGCAGATTCTACAGACTCACCATAGATGAACCAGATACTGAAACCACAGAAAAGATTCTGATTGGACTCAGCCCCAGACTGGAAGCATTCCACAATGTGATGATTGACACAGAGGCCATGACCGCAGCAGTTGAACTGGCTGGACGATACATTCATGACAAAAAGAATCCAGACAAATCAATTGACCTGTTGGATGCTGCCTGTGCCAGAGAGCGTGTGAAGGATGCAGGCATGGTCACAGTGAACAAGAGCATGATTGAACAGCAGGTGGCACGAGTCACAGGTGTGCCCACTGATAGATTGCAGAACGAGCGTTCAACCAAGATTGTGGAACTTGAAAGCAATATCAAACAAAAGCTCTATGGTCAAGAAGGTGCAGTTGATAGTGTGCTGGAGCGAGTGTACATCAACTTTTCGGGCATTGGCAGCACACACAAGCCCATGGCCAGCTTTTTGTTCCTGGGCCCAACCGGCACAGGCAAAACTGAATTGGCCAAGTTACTGAGTGAAAATCTAGACATGCACCTGTTGAGATACGACATGAGTGAGTTTCAGGAAAAGCATTCGGTCAGCAGCTTGATTGGTGCACCTCCGGGCTATGTGGGCTTTGAAGATGGTAATGTGGGTGGTGGCAAACTGATCAGTGATCTCAGCAAACATCCATTTGCTGTGATCTTGTTTGACGAAATTGAAAAGGCACATGCTGACGTTACCAATATCTTGTTGCAGATGCTGGACGAAGGACATCTCACAGGTGCCAATGGCAAACGGGTAGACTGTAAAAATACCATCATTATCATGACTTCAAACTTAGGTGCCAGAGACAATGAAAACAACAACATTGGATTCTCCAGTGAGTTGGAAAAATCCGGCGAAGAAGATCGTGCATTGAAAGAGTTCTTCCGACCCGAACTGCGCAATCGTATTGACAAGATCTGCAAGTTTGTCAAACTGGATACCTTGGCCATCAAGAAGATTGTGGTCAAGTTCCTGGATGAACTCAAGACATCAGTGGCATCCAAACACATTCGGTTGTTCTTCTCAGAGCCGGTGATTGAATTACTGGCCATCAAGGGCTATGACAGCAAGATGGGTGCAAGGCCTCTGAGTCGCAAGATTGATGAACTGATTCGTGTGCCCTTGAGCAAGCGGATCTTGTTTGATCGTCTCAGTGACTGCGATATCACCGTGAATGTCACAGATGATGTGGTGCAGTTTGATGTGATTCCTGCGGTGACAGCAGACAACATTGTTAGATTACTGGATCCAGTCAGTGAGCAAGATTAAAGATATCCGGCAGGAACCTCGCGATCGACTGTTCTTTGATCAGTATCAGTATCGCATGCAGTTTTATCTGAGATACGCCTGGTGCATGCGCAGTTTTGATCATGAGGATCTTGACCGCAGACTGGAAAATTACTATGGCCGCTATCGCGCCGGCTATAGCTCTGGCACATATAGCCCTGGCACAAATGCTCCGTCTCAGGCCGATGCCCAGCAGCGTGGTGATCTGCACAACATGTGCGATCTACTGAGAGCCCTGCCCAAGTCATGCAAAATAATGATTCAGTATGATCATGTGTTCTTGTACACCAACCAACTGACCACACTAGAGCACATGAGTCAAGTTGAATATATTTATCGATGGTTGGTTGGTGAAGCAGTGATAGCGTACCCAAAAAACACTGTGATGCTACAGAACCCGGTGCATCAGTATCGCACGTTTTTGAAGAGCCGATGGTGGGATCCGGACACCAGTGCCCGAATAAAAAAGTTCCTGCTTGGACGCCAAGACCTGTTTAGAATTCCCAGGGGCTTTTGTGAAAAACTTGAACGTCCCGGCAGATTGGCCACTCGTGACCATCATTTTGTGGATCATGACGACCCGGATCTCCTGTTGATGTTGAGTCTGGTGTGTCCAGGAATAATCAACAAAACACTTCCCATCCAGGCTAAATAATAGCACTTAAAGAGAGATAAATATTATTATGGCAAAGTTAATTGAACAAACCCTTGTGATCACTGTGAGCAAATTGGTACCCAACACGGACCAATCCTCTGCACTACCGCTGACCCCAGAAAATCTTGCTGAAATTGCTTCAGTTGTAGAGGCTTTGGCCGGCGACAGTACCATTGTAGAAATTATACCTGCATAATGACTACCACAGTTGCTCTGCTGTCCTATACCGAATACGGTGTGCCATCAGGCAACTACGATGGCAGCTCTGAAGATTTTATTGGCACGCCACAAAAAGCAGCCAATTATTATCGCGGACGTGGCGGCGTACAAACTCTGCGTTGGGTGTATCGCGGCGTTCAAGGTGAAGTAACTGTACAAGCCACTCTGGATCCTGATCCTGCAGATTCACGCTGGTTTGATGTGGCTGTGTATGGCGATGGATCCACTGCTGATTCTACCACAATAACTGATACCTACTATCAAACTGTCACAGGAAATTTCACATGGCTGCGAGCTGTGGTCATAAATTTCACTGACGGCATTATTGAAACTGTACAGGCCACCTACTAGCATGGATACTATTAACTTTTGTTGCAACATTGCTCCTACCACGGCTGCTGTGCCCTTGGGATTGGAAATTTGGATAGACAATCAGAAACTGTTTGATCAGGCACATGTTCAAGAAAGTCACAAATTCAGTGCAGATATTTCAGACAATGATGGTGAGCACGAATTACGCTTGGTGCTAAAAAACAAACTGAGTGAACATACCCAGGTGGATGCCAACAACAACATTATTAGTGATGCTAGAATTTCTGTGAGCGACATTGAATTTGACGGTATTGCACTGAATCAACTGGTGCCAGATCTAGCTGAATACCAACACAATTTCAACGGCACCGGAGAACTATCTGTTCACAAGTTCTACGGTGAACTGGGCTGCAACGGCACTGTGAGCCTGAAGTTTACCACTCCAATCTATCTCTGGTTACTAGAGCACATGTAAAGCTAAATACCAGGTATGAAACAATTAGTCATCATGCC
>NZ_JBBAKG010000145.1:0-12300 GCF_040403615.1 Haliscomenobacter sp.
AGCTGAACGTACTCCAGGCGCAGGCCCGCTTCCAGCTCGAAGTTGTTGCGTTCGTAGATGTAGTTGCCGTACAAGGCCGGAATGGTCTCTCCGTAATTGGCCCAGCCCGCAGCATTGGTATCCAGGGGAGAGTTGATACCCGGGAAAAAACGCATGTTGGTGGGGATGTACCTGCGGCGGAACTTGAAGCCCCCCTCAAAACGGCCATGCCGGAGTGGACGCACATAATCCAGACTAAAATCGGAGACATTTTCATCGGCAATCAGCTTGAAATTGTCTTTTCCAGTAAAAGTAGGATTGATGTTGGTCAGGAAATATTTCTCGTCCTCGCGGTGAAAGGTATAGTTGAAACTGACATTCAGGGTATGTCCGGCCTGCTTGAATTTGTGCTGATACACCGCAGATCCCGTAAAGAAGGTATTGAATTCATCTTCATGGAACTGCCAGAGCCGGCTGCGCACTGACAAATCTCCGTTGAAATAAGGAATATCCCCATCATCCAGGACGTGTTCGCTGCTGAACAGACCCGAAATGGTAAAGGCATCGTTGGCACTGGGGTTGTAATCAATTCCCGTCTTGGCAGCAATATTGGTGGTGGTACGGTTGCGTTGAACTTGCTGCCGGATCACGGTGCCATCATCATAATATCGGGTGGTAAACTCGTTGCGATTGAGGGTTTTGTCCAGCAACCAATCGCTTTGCAGAAAAGCGTTGATTTTGTTGCGGCGGTAGTTCAGGGCAAGCGATGGATTGAATTTTGGCGTAGCCTGGTATTGCTTGCGTATGTTGGGCAGACTCTCGGCCTTGGGCCACAAAGCTCCCAGGCCGGTCATCACTCCAATTTTCCCGTTTAATCCTTCTTCTTTGCTCTTTTTGTAGATGATGTTGATGATGCCCGCGTTGCCATTGGCGTCGTATTTGGCCGAGGGATTGTTGATGATTTCAATTTTTTCGATGGCTGAAGCGGGAATATTGTCCAGGTTTTTTTGATTGCCAAAGCCGGTGAGCGCGGTTTGTTTACCATCGATGAGTACGGTGACTTTATCGCTGCCCCGCAGTTGTACTTTGCCATCGTTGTCGGTGGTGATGCCGGGCAGGTTTTTCATGGCTTGCAACACCGAACCGCCGCTTTGGCTAAGGTTATCGGCCAGTGAAAAGGTCTTTTTGTCCATTTGGCTGTTGACTGCGTCTTGCTTGCCACTGACCACTACTTCGCCGAGCTGGACGGCGTCTTCCTGTAATTCAATAATGCCCAAATCCAAAAAGGCGCTCAATTTACCGACTTCCACGCTTTGTACACTGCGGCGGTAGCCCAACAGGGACAATTCCAAAACGTAAGTGCCACTGCTGAGATCAGCCACACTAAACCGCCCTTCCTCATTGCTGATGGTACCGTTGATTAAAGTACTGTCTTTGGCTGATTTGAAGACTACATTGACGAAGGGCAAGGGTGCCTTGGTGCTGGAATCTTTCAAAAGGCCGGAGATGGTGATTTTTGGGGTTTGGGAGAAAAGAAAAATTGGGAGAAAAAAGAGCGCCCAAAAGAGTGGTTTAAACTTGAACATGTAGGTAGGATTTGCGCTGAACAACAAAGGCAAATTACGAGAAATTAGCTGACACTTGGTGGGGATTTTGTCTGCAATAATTTAAATCACGGCTTCAAACAAGCAGTTCATATCCAAAGTGCTATCTATCGTCCCCAGGCTGTGTTCATTTTGCACCAGTGGAAATGTAGTCAATAAGGTGAAAAATAACTGCTTTGGTGTTGAAGTAGCTGATTTAAAAATAGCCTTTTTTAATTGAATCTCTTCAGCCTGTTCTTTGTTCAAAACAAATGGCGACTGATAAAACTTGATTTCAAAAAGATTAATGGCTTGATCGTTGCGGTCAATCAAGAGATCAACTTGGATTCCTCTTCCAAAATCACTCTTTTTTAAATAATAAGCAGATGCCTCGGTATAAATTCCACTAATTCCTAATGCTTTTTTGATGGCAGGGATATGTTTTAGGCATATGCTTTCATAAGCGTAGCCACTCCAGCTTTTCCAAGCTTGGGTTTGAGCCAAGCGTTCCCAAGTTCCAGCTCCTTCACCCCGTTTGTCTTCAATAAATTGGAGATAAAAAAGGGAATATTCATCCGTCAAGCGATACCGCAACTCTTTCCTCTTTTTGCCAAAAGAATAAAAAGACATGATGAAACCAGAGTTGGTTAATTCTTCTAAAATTCGAGTTGAACTCCCTCCATCTGTTAACCCTGTTTTTGACAAAATATCCTGCCTGGTCATGCCTTGCCAGGTATTGGCCAAAGCACGAACAACCAGGATGTGGTTTTCGGCATGGTCAAATAACGCGGGATACAATTCAGTAAATTCTTCACGCAAGAAACCCTGAGGAGAAAAGCAAATTTGATCAATGTTTTGCATCGCCGTTTTACCGGGCTCCACTTCTTTCAAATAGTGTGGAATCCCCCCCATCGCCATGTAAATTTGCAAAATATGGTAACGATTGAGCTGAATTGATCTGCTCTGTAAAAACAGCTCGGTTTCGTGGAGCGTGAAAGGTTGTAAGTTGACACGGCGAGTGATGCGGTTGTGCAAGCCACCCTTGTTACGCACAACGTTGGCAATCATCCAGGAAGCTGCCGAGCCACAAATAACAATGACCACGTGGTTTTGTGAAGCCCAGGAATTCCAAAACAGGCCAAAAGCTTTTAAAAAATCGGAATTGCGACCTGCTAACCAAGGAAATTCATCCAAAAAAACCACGATTTTTTCCCCATTCATCTTTTTTTCCAAAAAAATGATCAACATCTGAAACGCCTCTTGCCAGTTTTTGGGTGCCTGAAAAGGGAGCATAGGTTGGGCGTAATAATTCAAGCGGTCGATAAAATGTTGGAGCTGCTCGCGGGTGCTCCCGTTTTGGATGCCCGTAATTTCAAAACTGATTTTCCCAACATAGGTCGAACGCACCAAAAAGGTTTTCCCAACACGCCGCCGTCCAAGGATGGCAACCATTTCAGGCTCGTTGGACTGTATTGCTTTTTGTAAAATAAGCTGCTCCGCTTGGCGGCCAACCAGTGGTGTTTGGTTGCTCATTCTTGAATATTTTGAGAAACGTTTGCACAAAGATAAAGATTCCGCTGGAATGAAAAAGGATCAATCCAGCGGAATGTGCTTTTTTTAGGTAGATTCCGCTGGATTGAGCAAGGATCAACTCAGCGGAATGTAGCACTACACAAAGGATACGAATTCAAGTAAGTGAGTAATTATTTCTTCATCCAGGTAAAAAAAAGAAGCACCCCATTTTGCAACAGGGCGCTTCAAAAAATATACTCGATTATTAAACTTGTATCTTTTAGTTTTCCAAATCAGGCTGCGGAGTGTAGCGCAAGTAAGGCTTCACCACTGTAACTCCTTTTGGAAATTTCTCAATTGCCGCTTCGGTTGATACGGCAGGTACCACGATGACATCTTCACCCTGTTTCCAATCTGCTGGTGTAGCCACGCTGTAATTGGCAGTCAGTTGCAGAGAATCCAATACCCGCAATACTTCGTTGAAATTGCGACCGGTAGATGCTGGGTAAGTAATGATCAACTTCACTTTTTTATCTGGCCCGATGATGAACAAAGAGCGCACCGTAAAGGTCTCTGATGCATTGGGGTGAATCATGTCGTACAAGTCGGCCACTACGCGGTTTTCATCTGCGATGATGGGAAATTGCACATCTACATGTTGGGTTTCGTTGATGTCATTCACCCAACTTTTGTGCTTGTCCAAGGGATCTACACTCACCGCCAGCACTTTGGTGTTGCGCTTGGTGAATTCATCTTGCAAAAATGCGGTACGGCCAAGTTCAGTAGTACACACGGGGGTATAATCAGCAGGGTGTGAAAAAAGGATTCCCCAGCCCGTACCCAGGTACTCGTAAAAATCGATGTCGCCCGCAGTGGTTTGGGCTTGAAAATTGGGCGCAATATCGCCGAGACGCAGACTCATATCTTTTGATTTTATTTTTAGTAAATAAGTTTAACACCTATAATGTGTCTGTTGTTGTCCGCATTGACAGCTCAAAATTCACTTCACAAAGTGGTGGTGTTTTTTACTTCAACCACCAATTGATCAAGGTATAGGATTGCGTCAAAATAATGATCAATCCAACTATAAACATCAAGGATTTGGCGCTGATTTTTTTTACCAGCCAGGCTCCAAATGGTGCAGCCAATAAACCACCTACGATAAGCCCAACCACTACCTGCCAATTTTCTACTCCTACAAAAAAGAGAAATACCCCTGTACTAAAGAAAGTGACAAAGAACTCAGCGGTATTGACGGTACCTACTGTTTCGCGGGGGTCGTTGCCTTGGTTTATAATGTTGGAAGTTACGATTGGCCCCCAACCTCCACCTCCTACTGCGTCCAAAAAGCCACCCGTGATGCCCAAAAGGGATACAAACCTTACTTTTTCGGTTTGCTTGCGGGTACGGAAGCTTTTTATCAAAATCAATACCCCCAAAAACAACAAATAGGCTGCAATGTATGGTTTGATCACTTTGCCATCAAAAACCTCTGAAATCAAATACGCACCGACTACCGATCCGATTACTCCCGGCAAAATCAAGCGCAAAAAGAGCTTTTTGTCCACATTACCCTGAAAAAGATGGGAAAGACCCGATGCTCCTGTAGTGAATACTTCGGCAGTATGCACACTGGCCGTTGCCAGCTTAGGCGAAATGCCCAAATTAAGTAACAAAGTTGTGCAGCTCACACCATAGGCCATTCCAAGAGCACCATCAATCACCTGTGCTACAAAGCCTGCCAAAACATAGCCAAGGAAATAAATATCAAAAGGAAAGGAAAATTTCCCGGCAGTGTGTTGCCAAACTCCCCAAATCAATCCGATAGCCATTGCTACCTTCAGGGACAAAATGACCACTGAAATGTGCCTAAGTGTAATTCTTTCGAGCATATTTTGTGTTTAATCGAGTTCGTGGGGCGAATTTAGTAAAACCTCATCAACTTAGTAGAGTTTTTTTTAGGAAAATTTTAATTTTATAAACTTGAGTGGAATCCATCGGAATAAGTAATTTGCTAATTGCGACCGCAGCTCCTTTATCAGAAAGAAGGAGCTTGCGGTGCTTTGAAGCCAATCAAACTATGCAAAAGACCGTAAATTTTTTTCGAACCATTGGCTCCTGTATGCTGATTTTAGGAATACTGCAATTTCAGTTACAGGCTCAAGACCTCAGTGTAGCAGCCGCTGCCAATGTCCGCTTTGCACTGGAAGAAATCGAACGCGTTTTTGAGCAAAAAACCAAGCTGGTGGTGGAGATCAATTACAGTTCCTCGGGCAAATTGAGTACCCAAATCACCCAGGGCGCGCCTTTTGATGTGTTCATTTCCGCCGATGAAGAATATCCTTTGAGCTTGCAAAAGGCTGGAGCCACCGCCAATGCACCAAAAGTATACGCGGAGGGAACACTGGTACTCTGGACAACCCAGGTTGGCTTGAGCCTCAAGACAGATGGCAAAATTTTGCGCAGCGCCAAAGTGCAGAAAATTGCCATTGCCAATCCCAAAACCGCCCCTTATGGCCGCGCTGCGCTTGAATGGCTCAAAAAGAAGGGACTCTTTGCTGCGGTAGAAAGCAAATTGGTGTACGGCGAGAGCATTGCCCAAGCCACCCAATACATTCTGACCGGAGCATGCGAAGTTGGCCTTACCGCCAAATCAATGGTCATGGCCGATGAGATGAAAGGCAAAGGAAACTGGGTCGAAATCGATCCCAAAAACCATGAACCGATCCGACAAGCTGCGGTCATTACTACTTACGGCCAAAGCAAACATCCCGAGGCGAGTCAAAAGTTTTTTGATTTTTTGTTTTCGGCGGAGGCCAAAAAGATTTGGAAAAAATACGGATATAACTAATGGGTACTACCAGGGGCCAATCTGTTTAACTTGATAAAATCGAGTGCCGTTAAACCGATAAAGGCCTTGACCCGTACCCCACCACATCGTTCCCGATTGGTCTTGAAACATACTTTGAACACAACAAGTAAAACCGTCGGCAGATGTAAACACTCTAAACGCATTTGGATCTGATAGGGGAACAGAAGGATCAAATCTTGTTGTGCTGCCTCTTGCTGTAATCCAAACGATTCCCGACTGTTCTATAATTATTCCCCAAAACTCAGTTCCACCCAAGCCGTCTTTGGGGGTATATTCTGTAAAAGTTTTGCCACCTGTCCCGAGCAACTTGTGCTGAGCGGAGTCGAAGTAAGCCGAAGGATCAAATTTGCAGATACCGTTTTTCATTGTAAACCACATATTGCCTAATGGGTCTTGTGCAATACCTCCTGCATAGTTGTCACCCAAACCTTCTTTTTCATTGAAATTTACAATCGTTTTTCCATCGTAGCGAAAGACACCTTTATCAGAAGAAGCAAACCAAATGTTTCCATTTTTATCTTCCATAATGCCTGCAACATTTATAGCCGGGAGTAATGGAAATAGCGAAAAGCATTGACCGCCTTTTGCATCTGCTGAGGGGTCATATTGGTAAACGCCACCATGAGTGCCGACCCAAATGGTACCCGATTTGTCAACAAGGATGCTTTTTCGACTGATATCGATATGGCTCAAGCCATCTTTCTGATTGTAATTCCTAAAGGTTTTTCCACCCGCCCTGAGCGACTTGTGCTGAGCGGAGTCGAAGTAAGCCGATGGGGCATATTTATACACTCCTTGGTCAGTTCCAAACCAAAGATTACCTTCTTTATCTTCATTGATCGCAAACACCGAGTTGGCCATAAAACCATCAGGGTTAGAGAAGTAGGTGAGTGTTTTTTCATCATACCTAACCACGCCTTCTCCTATTGTACCAAACCATAGATTCCCTTTTGAATCCTGAAAAATACTTCGGATATATTGACTGACTAAGGTTGTGTCAAAATCGGGAGCCAAAGCAACTGTCTTAAAGTTTCTTATTATTGTTGGAAGTGTTTTGGAAGCAATAGGGTCTTTAAGTGTGTTTGTTTTTTCTTGCCCCTTGCAGGAAGTAGCAATTATCAAAAAGCTAAAGAGTAAAATTTTTTTCAATGCCATAATTACAATTTTTACTGTGTTAAAAATTTGATATCCTCAATATTTTAGTGTTCCCTAAGGCTTAAACAACTAGTGAGAATGCTTTCATGTCGGTGTGAGGCAATTGATTGAGTTATCGAAAATAGGTGTTTTTGCTACATTTAGCCCGCTATTGTTTTTTATATCGGGCTAAATGTAGCTTATTTTTGGAGATTTAGCCCGATATGATTTTCATATCGGGCTAAAAGTGGTATTATTACAGAGATTTAGCCTGATATAATTAACCAAACCCAGCCAAATCATTTACTATGCAACAAGTTTTAGTGGGCAGGAAACTGGAATTCGAAGTATTAAACAAAGCTTTAAATAGCCCCGAACCGGAAATGGTGGCCTTGATTGGTCGTCGGAGGGTAGGGAAGACTTTTTTGGTGCGGCAGACCTTAGCTGGAAAAATTGATTTTGAACTCACTGGTGAGCAAAACATAGAGATGCGCCAGCAACTCCAAAATTTTGCCGACCGACTGACGCTACACAATAAACCTAAGATACCTTTTCAACGGCCCAATAATTGGCATGAAGCTTTCAATATGCTCATTACATGGTTTGACGCCGATAAAAAGCCACAAAAAAGGGTACTTTTTTTCGACGAACTGCCTTGGTTAGCGACGCGTCGCTCTGATTTTCTACCCGCTTTGGGTTATTTTTGGAACAGTTGGGCCTCACAAAATAATGTCATGCTGGTGATTTGCGGATCAGCTGCCTCATGGATGATACAAAATATTGTTCGCGACCGGGGCGGGCTATACAATCGCATCACCCGGCGCATCCATCTGCAACCCTTCAACCTGGCTGAAACGGAGGCATTTTTGATTCATCGTGGAGTAAGACTCGACCGTTACCAATTGCTACAAATTTATATGGCCTTGGGCGGCATCCCGCATTATTTGAAAGAGGTAGAAGGCGGCAAAACAGCAGCTCAAAACATTGACCAAATTTGTTTTTCACCAAATGGGCTGTTGACGGATGAATTTCAACAACTCTATCCCGCGCTTTTTGAGCAAGCGGACAACCACATCAAAATAATCCGATTATTAGCCCGTTCGAGGCAGGGCATGACAAGAACCGAGATCATCGAGCAGGGCGAAGTGGCCAATGGGGGCAACACCTCCAAGGTGTTGGAGGAATTGGAAAGTTCCGGTTTTATAACCGGTTTTTACGCTTTCGGAAAAAAGAAAAAAGAGATGCGCTTTAGACTGACGGATGAATATTCTCTGTTTTTTTTAAAATTTATGGAAGAAAACAACAATCTTGAACGAGGTTCCTGGCAAACGTTCAGCCAAAACCAATCCTGGAAAAGTTGGAGCGGCTACGCCTTTGAAAACCTTGCCCTGCGTCATTTGCCGCAGATCAAAAAAGCCTTGGGCATCGCCGCGGTATATACCGAATCTTCCTCTTTTTTCCAGCGCGGAAATGATCAGCAGGCCGGATTTCAAATAGATTTGCTCATAGACCGAAACGATCATGCCATCAATGTATGCGAATTGAAGTTTTACAGTGAAGAGCTGATCCTGACCAAAGCAATGGCCACCGCAATGCGGCAAAAAATCGCCTACTTTAAGGCGGCAACCCAGACCAAGAAGCAGATTTTTTTGACCTTGATTTCGCCTTTCCCTTTGATCTCAAACGAACACAGCGTGGGTTTGGTGGACGTTTCGCTGACGATGGATGCGTTTTTTGAGTGAATTTGGAATTGGGAGTGTTTTTTGAGCAAATTGCTGGATTATTGCAAAATTTAAGCATTTTGCCCTCAATGCACGCTTGCAATTGATCGCTTTTTACCAGCAGAATTCGGAGGACAATTCCAAAAATTACAACATTCGTTTGTCTTGGGAGTACCGCCCGCTATCGTTTTTGTACGTCGTGTTGAATAAGTATGGATTTAAGGACTTATCGAACTTTAAATAGCTTGAAAATCATGGAATTGTAAAGTTGCGTTATTTGCGGCAGATCTGAGTGGAAGGGTTATTGCTCGCGGAATCTCACTTTTCTGGGGACTTTGCGCGAGCAATAATTATGTATTGCTCGCGCAATCTCGATTTTTTTTGGACTTTGAGCGAGTAATAGAATTATATTGCTCGCTCAAAGTCTGTATTTTTAAGACTTAAAGCGAACAATCATGTCAAAAGAGTTGATCGGAAGGGAAAATGAGCTGAGCGTACTTAAAAATTTACTCACTACGGATGAAGCAGAACTGGTATCGATCATTGGCCGTAGACGGGTAGGCAAAACCTTTTTGATACAGTCCGTCTACAGCGAACGCATTGCATTTGAAATAACCGGGATTCAGCACGCCAAAAACAGCGAGCAACTGGAAAATTTTGTCGTTGCGCTGAGTTTGCAAAGCAAATCTGCCCTACCCCTGCAAAAACCCAAAACCTGGCTGGAGGCATTTCATCTGTTGATTTTATACCTGGAAAATGTCATTGAAGGGGAAAAAAAGGTGGTCTTTTTTGACGAACTTCCCTGGTTGGACAGCCACCGTTCAGGTTTTCTCAATGCTTTTGGTTTTTTTTGGAACAGTTGGGCGGTGAAAAAAAACATCATCGTGGTCATTTGTGGCTCGGCTGCTTCCTGGATGATCCAAAAAGTGGTACACAACAAAGGTGGACTGTACAACCGCATCACCAAACGCTTGCACCTCCAGCCTTTTTCTTTGCGGGAAACCGAATTGTACCTACAAAACAAAGGCTTGAACCTCAATCGCTACCAAATCACCGAATTGTACATGGCGATGGGCGGAATTCCCCACTACCTCAAGGAAATCCAAAAAGGTGAAAGTGTAGCGCAAAGCATTGACCGGATCTGTTTTGCCAAAGGCGGCACCTTGTACGATGAATTTGAACAACTTTATCCCTCCCTTTTTGAACATGCGGAAAGCCATATGGCCGTCGTCCGGGCTTTGGCGGATAAACCTTCGGGTTTGAGCAGGCTGGAAATTGGACAAATCAGTGGAATTTCCAACGGCGGGGGCTTGAGCAAAACCCTGGAGGAACTGCAACATTCTGGGTTCATTGCGGAATACCTGCCCTTTGGACGGGTTAAAAGGGATTCACTTTTCCGCCTGAGTGATGAATATTCCCTGTTCTACCTCAAATTCATCGAAACTTTAAAAAAGGAAGGGGCGGGTATTTGGCAAAGTTTTCACGCCAGTCCGGCTTTCAATGCCTGGAGTGGTTACGCTTTTGAAAGCATTTGCCTCAAACATGTTCCTGAAATCAAAAAGGCCCTGGGTATTTCCGGGGTATTCGCTACTGCTTCGGCTTTTTACCGCAAAGGTTCCGAAGGAATGGATGGTTGCCAAATTGATCTATTGATCGACCGCGATGATAAGGTAATCAACCTGTGTGAAATCAAATGGGCGAATTCGGAATACATCCTCAGCAAAGCCTACGCAGCGGACTTGCGGAAAAAAATGGCCCTGTTTAAGCATTACTCGAAGACGAAGAAGCAGGTTTTTTTGACGTTCATCAGTACTTATGGAGTGCTGGAGAATGAGCACAGCCGAGGTGTCGTGGATCGGGAATTGGGATTGGGGGAGTTGTTTGGGGGGGAAGAATACTAATTTAACATTAAATGTTTCATGTAAAGTTAAAACATTCAGAGTTTTTCTCTATTTTTCAACCCAGTAACGTATTAAAATAAAAAAGCCGACCAGATTAAGTCGGCTTATAGATTTCTTAGGGGACGGAAAACACTTGAAAACAGAGGTGAGTTCCGAACCCCTTTCATTATCTTGAGTATCTTTATTCTGGCACAAAGATAACGCTTTTCATGATATGCAGCAACTAAATTTTAGTTATAAGGCGAATCAAATTCAACAGCTATTCGTTGAAAAAATATTGGAGTGCCTGTATATCGGCACCTTAGATAGCTATCGATTAAGACTTCACAACCCTAAAACGGTAATTGAAGAATTGGTTGCGGTTACTTGCCAAGTGAAGGAGAATGTACTTCAAAGACAAGAATATGTGGCTGAAGTAAGTAAAGAGACTAAGTCTTTGCTAGAGAAAGGAGCCAAAGGTTTAATTTTTTCATCAATTCATCTGAAGTACTATATAGAAGACGTATTGACATCAAAATTGAAAGACCATGATACCCTAATCCAGTCAAGTAAGCTAGTTTTGAAAGACAATTTAAACTATGCTGAAGCTCTCGTCAATGAAATAAAAGTGCAGATAGATCGATATGACGGCGGTGATATAAGCGACCCAAATAAAAGCGACATGATCGATCTAAATAATTTTAAAGTACTAATTGAATTCTCTCTGATCGAATTGGCTAACGTAGGGTATGCTAAACAATACCTTTATCATTTTCTGAGAACAGTATTTGTACATACAGGGGGTGAGAATATGTCGTTTAATCATAGGTACGAGCTATTCAAGGAGCTTTTTAACAGAGGTAAATCCTCATACATAGTTGTTTTCAACATACTAAGTGATCTATTTCAATTCAGTAACCTTTGTGAAATAGATCATGCTTACATCCAAGTAAATAAAAAATTTAGAGCTACACTTCCTAAAAATCTAGCTGATCAAGTGAAGAAGTATTTGGAAGACAACAAAAAGAACAAACTAGTTGGGTTGAGTGTGGAAGCGCATGATCATTATGAGGCTGTCGAAATTTCAAGGGTTAAAATATCAAAAGATTTAGATTTATACCATTTAGGGTTCAATGGCATTAAAAACTCGATAGATCGTCAAGCCGTAGTCGTCAGCATTGAAGACCCCTCTAAGGCTTCTACAGTCCCTAGTAATTATCAATTGGAAGGCTATACAAGGGGAAATCAAGAAGTTTTCAATATTCTCCTGAAAAAAGTTCGAAAATTGCACGCAAATAAAGTTTCAAAAGAGTCAATTGAAAAACTTACTTCAGGGTTTCGATGCTTGAGGATGGGATCTGAAGCTGCTGAACTTGAAACCAAACTGCTGAATTTCTGGATTGGCCTTGAGTTTGTTTTTACTTCTTTTAAAAGTGATAAAAGTACGATCGATAGAATTAAGACTTATTTTCCATCTTGTCATTCATTGATATACATCCGAAGAAATCTATATGATTTCCATAAGGCAATTGAGCGGATGGGGCTTAGTAAAAAAATTGAAGATTACAATGAAAATCTTGTGTATCTAGCTAAACACAAAACGTATACTACGGTTATTA
>NZ_JBBAKG010000146.1:0-12137 GCF_040403615.1 Haliscomenobacter sp.
TAACAATGAAACATTTATACAAATTGCCAAGGTATTAGAAACTGGTAACATCGACTATTACAAGCCGACACATGAACCCAATACAAACTGGAAAAACTGGCCTGACGGCGGAACTCTTTAAATAAAGGCTCAACACCGGGTTCATTTTCAGCTCAAAAGTTTACTAAAAAACCGTTAATTTGCCGAAGAATACAAGCGCGCTATGTCAAAAAATCTACAACGAATTTACATTGAAGGGTATAAATCCATTCAACTCGCAGATGTTGACATTAAAAATTTAAATATCCTTATTGGTGCCAATGGCTCTGGCAAGAGCAATTTCATCTCTGTTTTCAGCTTCCTCAGAAACGTCATTGAGCAAAGGCTACAATCCGTGGTTAGAGAAAAAGGGGGCGCAGATAGACTGTTTTTTTTAGGTGGTAAAAACACCGAAGAGATAAAGATTTCTCTTGATTTCCAACCAAATTACTACAATCTAATCCTCAAACCAACACTTACCGACAGTCTTTTTATCGAATCAGAACACACAGGATTCCAAAGTGCTCAATACGCTAACCCCTATTGGGAGCTTATTTCTGCGGGAGCAAATGAGTCAAATCTAAAAAAAGCTGCAAAGTCTGAAAAAATTTCCAAATACGTTTATGATACTCTTTTCAATTGGAGAGTGTATCATTTTCACGACACCAGTGATTCTGCCAAAGCAAAAAAAACGGCACAAATAAATGATAATCTGTATTTTAAAGAAGACGCATCAAATCTGGCTTCTTTTTTATTTTTGATGCAAGAAGCTTATTCTAATCATTATGATCGCATCGAAAAAACCATTGCTTTGGTGGTGCCAATGTTTAGTGAGTTTGTACTACGTCCTGATCCTTTAAATCCAGAAACGATCCGCCTAGAATGGCTTTCAAAAAATTCAGATCATATTTTTAGTGCATCGGATTTATCAGATGGCTCACTAAGGTTTATATGTTTGTGTGTATTACTGCTACAACCACAACCCTATAGACCTGATTTAATTTTGTTAGATGAACCAGAACTTGGGCTTCATCCTTCTGCTATCCAGATTTTGGGGGGCTTGTTAAAGAAGACCGCACATTTTTCTCAATTGATTGTTTCTACCCAGTCCGCAGACTTGGTTTCCTGCTTTGAGCCGGAAGATATCATTGTCGTGAAAAGTAATGAGGGAAAATCAAGCTTTGAACGTTTAGCGGAGGAGGAATTGAAAGATTGGCTGACGGAGTACTCCTTAGGGGAAATTTGGGAGAAAAACATCATTGGAGGTCGCCCATGATAAGAGTAATGATCATCTGTGAAGGGGCAACTGAGGAATTTTTTGTAAGCAAACTGCTTGCTCCACATTTCATCAGTTACAATGTCAGTGTTTATCCAATCAATTTGGATGGAGGATTCAATTATCATAGCCTCAAAAACAACATCGTCAAAACGCTAAATTCGGACAAAAACGCACACGTAACCACTTTAGTTGACCTCTATGGCATCAACAATGACTACCCAGGCTATAAAGCAAATGCCACAAAAGAAGCATTACAAAAAGTACTGGCGATTGAAGCAGCCGTTCAAGAGGATGTGCTAACCCATAAAAACCTGTATAATCGGCAGTTTTTCTGCCACTTTCAATTACACGAATTTGAGGCATTGCTTTTTTCTGATCCAAATAGCTTAGAAGAAAGCCTAATTATTGACCATCCTGAAATCCCCAAAGGAAGCTTCGCAAAGATTTTATCCGATTTTCCATCGCCAGAATATATCAATGATAGTGTTCACACAAAACCTTCACAACGAATAATAAATCTAGCTCCTTCTTATGATAAAGTCTCTGAAGGTATTCTTATTGCTGAAATCATCGGGCTAGAAAAAATGCGAAATGCATGTCCTCATTTTGATTCATGGATCAAAAAAATAGAAAATTTGACATAAAGTTAAGGAGGTAGGTTCCAAAATAAATGGTAGGATTGAGGCAATCCATCTCCAACATTTCGCTACCACAATTACCTTAAAAATTCTCATCTTTACAACCCTAAATCAAAACCTTAACACCGCACACCTATGGCAGGCGAAAAGATCATCTTTTCAATGGAGGGGGTAAGTAAAATCTTTCCCCCGACCAAACAAGTGCTGAAGAATATTTGGCTCTCTTTTTTCTATGGTGCCAAAATTGGCGTATTGGGTCTCAACGGTTCGGGTAAGTCGACGCTCCTGAAGCTGATTGCCGGACTGGATTCCAATTACCAAGGCCGCATCACCTTTGATGGCAATTACAAAATTGGTTACCTAGAGCAGGAACCTACGCTGGACGAAACCAAAACGGTACGCCAGATCGTAGAAGAAGCGGTAAGCGAAGTGGTGACCAAAATGGCTGAATACGAGGCCATCAACCTCAAATTGGCCGAGCCCATGGACGACGACGAGATGATGAACCTCATCGAAAAGCAAGGCGAGCTCATGGAATACCTCGACCATGCCAACGCCTGGGAACTCGATCACAAACTCGAAACGGCCATGGATGCCCTGCGTTGCCCCGAAGGCGATGCCCAAATCAAAGTCCTTTCAGGTGGTGAACGCCGCCGCGTGGCCTTGTGTCGCTTGTTGCTGAGCAATCCCGACATCCTGTTGCTGGACGAACCAACCAACCACCTGGATGCCGAATCGGTAGACTGGTTGGAGCAATACCTGCAAAATTTCCCTGGCACCGTTATTGCCGTAACGCACGACCGGTACTTTCTGGACAATGTAGCGGGCTGGATTCTGGAGCTGGATCGTGGCGAAGGCATTCCATGGCAAGGCAACTATTCCTCCTGGTTGGAGCAAAAGTCCAAACGCATGGAGCAGGAAGAAAAAACCGAATCCAAGCGCCGCAAAACCCTGGAGCGGGAGTTGGAATGGATTCGATTGGCTCCCAAAGCCCGTCAGGCCAAAGGTAAAGCCCGTTTGAGCGCTTACGACAAACTGGCCGATGAAGAAGTAAAAGAAAAAGAAGCCAAACTCGAATTGTTTATCCCGCCGGGACCTCGCCTGGGCGAGGTGGTCATTGATGTAAAAAACGTGAGCAAGTCATTTGGCGACCGCATTTTGTTTGAAAACGTCAATTTTTCCATCCCCAAAAATGCCGTAGTGGGCATCATTGGTCCCAACGGGGTAGGTAAGTCTACTTTGTTCAAAATCATCATGGGCAAAGAAAAACCAGATTCGGGTGAGGTCATCGTGGGCGAAACCGTGCAACTGTCTTATGTGGATCAGTCGCACGACCAACTCCAGGATGGCGATAAACTGGTGTATGACGCGATTTCCGGAGGCAACGACAACATTACGGTGGGAAAAACCGTGGTCAACGCTCGCGCTTACATCAGCAAGTTCAACTTCAGTGGGGATGCACAGCAAAAGAAATTGTCCTTTCTTTCTGGTGGCGAACGCAACCGTGTACACCTGGCCATGACGCTTCGTGAAGGGGGCAACGTGCTGCTATTGGATGAACCTACCAACGACATCGACATCAACACCCTCCGCTCACTAGAAGATGGTTTGGAGAGCTTCGCGGGTTGTGTGATGGTGATCAGTCACGACCGTTGGTTCATCGACCGCCTGGCTACCCACATTTTGTCTTTTGAAGGGGATTCTACCATCGAGTTCTTTGAAGGCAACTATTCGGATTACGAAAAAGTGAAGAAAGAACGATTGGGAGATGTGACGCCACGGAGACCGAAGTTCAAAAACGTGATTAACCGATAGGTTTTATATTGAATCACATTCCACATTTTAACCGCGTCAACTTCGTTGCTCTGCGGTTAAAATGCGGAATGTAAGTTACTTCACTCTATACCAGGTCTGCGTCCGGTACAAACCTGTCCAGTGCTTGCCGCGCACTTTCAGTTCGTTGGGCTTGCCCTCTTCCAGCCAGATCACGCAACCATACACGTTGCCATTTTCGGGGTCAAGGATGGTGCCGTTTTTCCAAGTGCCCTCAGCTTCCTGCAATCCTTCGATGATCACCATGCCCTGTACCGGTTGGTCTTTTTTGTCGCCTTTGCAATCATCGCATTTGGCGTTGGGTTTATCGGTGAGGATTTTGATGACCTTGCCGTAGAGCTTGCCATTTTTTTGATAAACCTCTACGTTTGACTTGGCTTCGCCAGTTTTGTCGTCAATGCTTTTCCAAACACCGAAAGGGTTGGTTTGTGCCTGTAGTGTGCCAATGGTGCAAAGCAGGCTAAGGCATACAATGGAGAGAAAATACTTCATGGTTAATTGAATTTGGTTTATCTGGTGACTACCATCCTAGTTCTTCCGGATGCCAAAACACCACTTTGAAGTTGACCACCCGGTCGTTTTCCACTTTAACGCCTTCCGCCTCCAAAAGTTGTTGCATCAAACTGGGTGGAGTAAAATTTGCCCGCCCGCTGAGTTCGCCCTTGCTGTTGACCACCCGGTGCGCCGGAACCCCGTCCTGAAGGAAACTGGTGCGCAATGCCCAGCCTACCATCCGCGCCGAGCCCAGCGACAGGTAATCGGCAATGGCGCCATAGCTGCTTACCCTTCCCGGCGGAATCAGGCGGGTGATGTCGAAAACAAGTTCCTGGTAATTTGGTTTGGCCATAAAATGCGACTTTGAGGGAAAAACCCCATAATTTTAGGTATTTTAAGACAATTATTCGCATCGAAAGGAAGGAAATGTACTGCTTTCCAAATTTTATTGTTTACATTTGCGTCGTTTTTCTTCAAAGTTAATAAGAACAGATGGCTCTGATTAGTACAATTCGCAAGAATAGCGCTTTGATTGTAGTTTTGATCGCGCTTGGCCTATTTGGCTTTATTATTCAGGATATGATGGGCGGCCAAAACAGTATCTTTGGCAGCATACAACCTAGCATTGGCAAAATCAATGGCCAAAAGGTAGACCTGAATGAATTCAATCGCACCGAGAGTGTCCTTTATGCAGGATCTTCTGGTGATATCTATTCCCGTCGCAGTGCGCTTTGGGACTATTTCGTAGAAAAAGCACTGATCGATCAGGAAGCAGCGAAATTGGGCATTGGGGTGAGCAAAAACGAATTGAACGACCTTCAGTTCGGTCCGGAGCCAAGCCCGATTATCATGCAACGCTTCATGGATCAAAGCACCCAGCAGCTCAACCGCGAGCAACTGAACGCCATTAAGCAGCAAATTACGGCCAATACCCTTCCGGCCACTGCTCGTTCTTATTGGGCCATTCAGGAGCAGGAAATCATCAAAGACCGCATGCAGACCAAGCTGATCAGCATGGTGTCCAAAGGTTTGTATACACCTAGCTGGGTTGCCGAGGCGAACCAGAAGGAAAGTGCAACTATGATGGAAGTGGTGTACACCCGTGTACCATTTGATGCTGTAGACAACTCGGAAGTGTCCATCTCTGACGAAGATTACGAAAACTACCTGAAAGAAAATCCAGGCTTGTTCAAATTTGATGAAGAAGCCCGCAAAATTGGGCTCGTAACCTTTGATGTGAAACCAACCAAAGCAGACTCTGCCGCTCAACGCGGAAAAATTGCTGACTTTATTGTTGAATGGCGCCAAGCTACCAATGATACCGTTTTCGTGGAGCAACACCTGGGTACCATTGATGGAGCATACATTAAAAAAGAAGGCCTCTTGCAAAATGCCGATAGCATTTTCAATCTACCCGTTGGCGCCATTTTTGGGCCATATGTAGATGGAAATTCCTTCCGTGCAGTGAAATTGCTGGATCGCAAAGTCATCCCTGATAGCGTTAAATCACGCCATATTCTGATTGCACCTAATGCAAATCTGCCTCTTGCGGCCTGCAAGGCACGGATCGATAGTATCAAAAATGTGATCGAGAAAGGTGCTTCTACCTTTGCCGACATGGCATTGCGTTTTGGCACAGACGGTACAGCTACCAGTGGTGGCGACCTGGGTTACACTGGTCTAAATGGCATGGTAAAACCATACAACGACTTGATTTTCTTCCAGGCCGAGCAAGGCAAATTGTATACGGTAGAAACCCAGTTTGGGATTCACCTGGTTGAAGTTACTGGCAAGAAAGTTACTTCCAACTCAACCGGGGTTCGGGTGGCTTACATTGGCGAAGCGATCAGACCTTCCAAAGAAACGGAAAACAGCCGTTTTGAAGCTGCACAACGCTTTCTGAATGCCAATAACCAAGATGTTGAAAGCTTGCTGGCTGCGGCTAAAAAGACCAAAGGGATTACCCAAGAAACCAGTCCTGCGGTAAATGCCAATGAATTCTTCCTGGGTTCTTTGGGCTCTGGACAACAACCTCGCGAAATCATCCGCTGGGCCTTCGGCGCAAGCAAGGGTCAAGTTGCTCCAGACATCTTTACCTTCACTGATCCTGTTGAGTTTTATACCAACAAATATGTAATTGCAGGTTTGAAAACCGTCATTGCCAAAGGTCTTGCAAAAGCCGATCAGGTTAAAGAGGACATTGAAACGGTAGTGATCAACCGCAAAAAAGGAGAGTTGATTGCCGGAAAACTGAAAGGCAAAAGTGTAGAAGCTGCTGCGGCGCAATACAGTGCCAAAATTGATACGATGCGCAACATCCGTTTCAACCAGTCTTTCCTGCCCAACAACGTTGGTGCAGAACCACGGGTAAACGCCAATGTCTTCAAATTGAAGCAAGGACAAACCTCTAACCCTGTAGTGGGCAACGGTGGTGTTTTTGTGCTCAATGCGCTGTTTGTAACTACTCCCAATGCAGCTACAGACATCAACCAGTTGAAGACTACATTGTCGGGCAATGCCCGTTCTCAGGTGTCCAATCGCTTTATGCCTGCTTTCCGCAAAATGGCAACCATCAAGGATAAACGCTCGAAATACTTTTAAGCACTAGGAGGTGTTTGGAATCCAATTCATGGAAAAAGGGCTGATGGAGTACGCTTCATCAGCCCTTTTTCTATGAATGGTTTTCAATTGCACTTAAACAAGATCCCCGAAAACCGCTCCCCATTCACCAATACCTAACACGTTTACGTCAGTATCCAAGGAATAACCCGTAGCTACTGGGCAATTTCTGCTATGGCCTTTCTAGTCATTCAATTCAACATCCCTGCAATTTCGGCATGAAAAAGCGAAATTGCAGGGATAATTGAACCGTTCGACTTCAACATTTAACAAACTATAAGAACATTACTCGCTTCGCCACGGTCTCCTTGATTAAGTCAGCGGTATTCTTTTTCGGGTAAAACTATACCTCAGTAGAAAGCACCAGTTCCGGGCTGTGGGTAAACACAATTCTGCATCCGGGGTGCCGATCGGCAAAATCCCGCAACGCAAAAAACGTCTGTTGATAAGCCCGCCAATCGTCGAAAAACAAACGCACGATCGAACGGGGTAAAATCCCGGCGCGCCAGGGCTGGAGTTGCCAGGCTGCGTCAGCGGCAAGGAAGACTTCTCCTTCGGGTGTTTGAAGGACAGCGCCCAGTTGACCTCGGCCATGCCCGGGCAATGCAAACAGGCGCATGCTGCCATCTCCCCAAAGATCGTAAGCAGAGGCGTCCTCCTGAAGATTCCCCAATTGTGCATCGGGTATTGGGGTGGTTCTTTGCGCCAGGTCGGTAGGCAATAAATCGGGCAAAATCCCGCTGCCCACTGCTGCCCAGCCTTGAAGTGAGATCGCTTGTTGAAGCGCACTGGCACTGCAAATTACTTGGGCCTGCGGAAAATCTTTGAGCCCCGCAATGTGGTCGCCATGAAAATGGGAGATGAGGATGGTTTTGATGGATTCAGGAGCGATGCCCAGGGTTTTGAGCCGCTCCAACACCGTCTCTTCTGCTTTCAGAAACACTGGCGTAAGCAGCGCATACAGCTTGTACGGCCAGCGGGCAGTCGCTTCGCGAAAACGCGGCGCATACCCGGTATCAAACAAAATCCAACCTTGATCAGGATGCTCGATCAAAGCCCAGGTGGCATAAAATCGACACTGCTTTTGGCCATGCAGCGGATCAACTACCCGGCCATTGGCTACGCAATAACCAGCGTGAAATACCTTTAATGTGACTTGTTTTGAGTTTGATACCATGCTACAAATTCGTTGATGCCTTCCAGCGTGGATTGAATGGGGGAATAGCCTAGTTTTGTTCGGGCCTTGCTGATGTCCATGGTCATGGAATTGCTCAGAATGCCTATGCTGTAGCGGGTCAGGGCAGGTTCGCGCCCGTTCAGGAAATAGCGGTGGATAAACTCGGTAAGTGCAGCCGCACCCAGGGCAACGTTGGCGGGTATTTTTTTGGTGACTGGAGGCAAATCGAGTGCTTTCAATAAATAGCCAACCGAGTCCCACAATGGGGCTGGTTCGCCATTGCTGATGTTGTACACTTCTCCAAAGGCAGCATGATCGGCCTGGAGGCATTTTTCGACGGCATGGATGAGGTTGGCCACGCAAGTCAGGTCGACCACATTTTTTCCGTTGCCCACAATTTTTAACTTGCCTTCGTAGTAAGCCCGTAGTACCCTCGGAAAAATCACCGCATCTTCGGCACCAATGATGGCGCGGGGCCGCAAAGCAATGGTTTCAAAATCGGGTCGATTAAGTTGCAGGGTAGCTTGCTCGGCCTCGTACTTGGTCACTGCATAGTTGTTGACCATGGGGTTGGGCAAGGGGTCGGATTCTTTGATGTTGTAGCGATCCCGAAAATTGAAGTATACGCTCGGTGTAGAAATCAGGATGAAGCGCCGTGCACCTTGTTCTTGTGCGGTTTGCAGCAGGTTGAGGGTAGATAGCACATTGGCATCGTAAAACTCGGGATAGGTTCCCCAGGGGGAAGACAAGCCCGCGCAATGGATAATGACATCGGCGCCGGCAGCCAGGCGTGCACAATCGGCAAACTTGACGAGGTCTCCGGTCTCGAATTGGCAACCCAGGGCTGCAAATTCGGCTTGCCGCTCGTTGCGTCGCCCGGTACCCAATACGATAGCATCGGAATGGCTGAGGGTCAGGCTTTTCAGCAAGCGGCCTCCCACAAAACCTGAGGCACCAGTAATGAGGATTTTTTTGGGTTGCACTCGTTTTATTTTTTAGCGTACAATGCGGTTGTTTTCATCGGGAAAAACGATGCTCGGTTTGAAGGTTTTGGCTTCTTCAAAGTCCATCAATCCATACCCGATGATGATCAGGATATCGCCTACCTGCACCCTGCGGGCAGCGGCGCCATTGAGGCAAACTACCCCCGAGCCACGTTCGCCCTTGATGATGTAAGTCTCCAGGCGCTCCCCATTGTTGTTGTTGACGATTTGTACCTTTTCGCCTTCGATGAGGTTGGCCGCATCGAGCAGGTCTTCATCGATGGTGATGCTACCGATGTAATTCAGGTTGGCCTCGGTGACCTTGACCCGGTGAATTTTGGATTTAAAACGTTCAATCAGCATAGTGGGAAATTGGGTGTTGTCAAAGGTAAGGTTTTTTGAAGATGTGGTGAAAGGCAAAGCCATTCAGCAATTTAAATAAAAGGCAGGTAGCTACTTCGAAAGTAAGAAATACCTGCATTAGCCAAATAAATGCACCTAATTGCCTGATATTGTGGGTCGTTTTTGTGACAAATTTTATATGGAATATTGTATATTATTGATTTTATACTTAAGTTTGTGGGTTAAGTTATTTTTACTTTAACTTATTGTAAATTATATTTCGTAAAAGTTAACTGTTATGTCTGAAACCACTGAGAAAAAATCACCGTTTAGCGATGCTAAAGTGAAGGAGAATCCTACTCGAAACGAAGAGTTTTGGAAAAATCGCGCAAAAGCTAAAAAAGAAGCTGAAAAAATTCAGAAATTTAAAAAAAACAACCCGTCTACATTAAACCAACCGTTTGACGTTCAGCACTGAGAATAAGTATGGGGAATTCCACTGCCCTCTTTGAAGTATTGAGCTTCACTGAGGATAATCTCGCAAAGGCACTTTCGAACGAGCATACCTCCATTGAGTACATCAAAAAAGGTAAATACCATTTCAATTTCCTGTTTGAGCATCTAAAATACCAGAACAGGCCGAGGTTTAAAGTAAAAACCATTCTCATTGAGCACAAATACATAAGTCATACCTACCTAAGTGATTTGGGGGCTGAATTTATTTTTAGCTCGCAGGATTATTCCAAGTTTTGTAAACGCGTTCACTTTTTTTCCAGGTCATTTACTTCAGTTGAAGAAATCATCACTGATCCTGAAAACACCAGCACGAAAAGGATTTGGGACAGCTACAGAGGATTTGTCACCGTAAAACCACTACCCAAGTCCAGACTAGGCCCTGTGTTATTATCGCCTTATCCCTCCAGCACTAACGCTGACCGGAGATTTACGGCAATTCGCCCTTATACTATCCATTTATTGGGGCGCAGGATTCAGCTCGATTCATTGGCATTTATGGAGCAGGATGGTATTCTAAGCGCATGTTCAACGGTGGCTCTTTGGAGTGCCATTCATCGGTTGCACAATATGTTTAATGTTGGCATACCACGTCCTGTGTCCATAAATACCCTGGCCAAATACACTGCCCACAACCAACCAGGAGCCTTGCCCGGTATTGGAATGGATTTACATCAAATTTGCGGAGTCATTGAGCAAATTGGATTAAAGGCTGAACTGCGAACCTTGAATGGCAATTTGGGTTATAATGTTAAGCTTAACAATAAAACGGAGGTTAAAGACAAAACTTTCGTCAGAAAATTTATTTATGCCTACCTCAAAATGGGGCTGCCCATCCTACTCGGTTTGGAATTTGAAGACGAAGGTAAGCATTTGATCACCCTTACGGGGTACAAAGCCGTAAATACACAGAAAGCCACCTGGATCAAAAATTGCGATCAGCCCATTGCTTATGCCGATCAAATCCAGACCTTATATGCACACGACGATCAGGTGGGGCCATTTTCAAGAGTTACACTGCTAGATGATGGTAGCAAGGTAAAAACCATCCGACTAAAAGACCCAACTGCAAAAGTCACACGTCATGAAAGCGAAGTGTATAGCATCATCGTGCCTTTGTCTAAAGATATCCGCCTAACTTTCGAAGACATTTACCAGCAAACGCTCCACTTTGAGTCTCTTTTTGTGGACCTCATTGATACCGATCAGCAGTTAATTTGGGACATTTACCTAACCCCAACCAATGAATACCGCCAAAGTGTGGTCAAAAAAGATAGCCACTATAGCCCATTACAAAAGACCAAATTACTAACCGAATTCTTGCCTCCATACTTGTGGGTTGCCAGAGCGGAAGTAGCGGGTTATCCAGAAATGGAATTCATTTTTGACGCTACGGCTATTTCTTATTCCAACGATTTTTGCATCGACGTGCTGTTTTTTGACGAAGTTCTAGAAGATTTAATACGCGAGGCGCTTACAGTTCCTGAGAAATACGACAAAGAGCGATATTTACTTATCAACAACGTCAATCAATTCATTGACAGCAAAATGGATTCCACCTATGTCTGGTCTGTTATCAAAAATACATTGATTGGCAAAGCTATAGTTAAAGAGAATGAGTCTTCGGAAATGGTGGCTAAACCAGCACAAATTGAAGAAGCCCCCCATGATTTCAAAACTGTTTCGGATGAAAATCAAATTACTGAGGATGAAGAACTGTTTGAGGAAGAACTGCTAGAGGAAACCCACTCTAAAATTCAGATTTCTAATGAAGAAAGTCCGATTACAGATGCGGAAGAGCAACCTAAGCTTGAAAAGCTAAAAGCCTACTGGGTAGAAATGATCACACAAGCGGATATTGAAACCCCTCTCAAAGAATACTTGGCTTACTGCAAGCAATTCATGGAATCTAGATTTGACGAAGCAGTTCTATTGCAAGGCAGATACAATTCACTCAAAGAAAGAGATAGAAAAGGACTTCTGACGTTCGAAAATTATTCGGTTGAACGCAACAGAATTGCAGATGCCTTATTCGACTTCGTAAAATCCTTGTAAAATATCCACTCTAATCAATCGTCTCCCCCCTACAACCAATTCAACTTCTTCAACAGCAGCTCCCGATGCCGTTTACTCAGTGGCACTTGGTACTTATTCAGTTGAATGAGATTATCCTGTAAATCAATATTGCGGATTTTTTCGGCATTGACGAGGTAACTGCGGTGGGTTTGGAGGAAGTCAGC
>NZ_JBBAKG010000147.1:0-11891 GCF_040403615.1 Haliscomenobacter sp.
ATTCCTGTTTTTCTTCTCCAAAATCTACGATCTCATCCCATTCACTGTAACCACTAACCACAGCACTAATGCTCAAAAACAAAATTTCCTTGAGCGGGTAAAGCTTCTTCCTTTCTATGCGCATATCTGTAATGCCCTCGAAACGCGCAAGTAGAGACTTGATTTGATCGGATGGATTTGATCTTGACATCGCTTTTTCCCAAAACTAATCTTTCTCCGCTAGCCGCACAATTTTAATGCGTTTGCCCTGGGGGGGGTACGCCAGTATTGATGAGGATTGTCAGGCCCCTATCGACCGTGGCCATTTAGTTTTGAATGCTCGGAAGACCAATTCTTTATTAGCCCATGAACTTGGCCATATTTTGGGTATGCAGCATGACAACACTACCAATTCATTGATGAATGCCAACGTTTCTTTAACCCCCAACACAATGGCTCCCTCTAATCGGGATTGTTATTATAAAAACCTGGAACCTGCGTTCTGTATTACTTCTTCTCGAGACCTGGAATCGAACAAGCCCATTATCTGTTCTCCAAATCCCGTGCAGGAACAACTCAATATTCAATTGCCCAAGTTCATTGAAGCTGCTTCACTGCGGATTTACAATGCATTGGGGATACAGTTTTTCTATCAACCTCGCATTGAAACGACGACTCAGGTTGATTTCTCTGGGTTGCCAGCGGGTATCTATTTTTTGCATATTCAAACACCAGGGCAGCGTTGGGTAAAACAGGTTGTGAAATAATACACTCTAATTTTATGAAAAAGGCGTGAGTATTTAGCTTACAAGCTTTGACAATTGAATAAAATGCAGGCCAGTTGATGCATTCAACTGGCCTGTTTGTTTTATGTTGCCTTCAAAACACTGTACATTTCAATAAAATTAGCCAAATGACCCATACCAAATCAAACCCGTTTAGCTTTATTGTTTAGCAGCACTTGTCTAAAGAAAATCACATCGAAGGATTCCTGACATCGGGAATAAAAATTAGATTTACATTTATTGATAAACTATAACGATGAAACAAACAACAAACATTTTACTCATGCTGTGCGTATTGAGCGCATGCCTGAGTACCCGAAGGAGCTTTGCTCAAGATCCGAATTTCCACATTTACCTGTGCATTGGCCAGTCCAACATGGAAGGGCCGGCACCGATTGGGCCGCAAGATACCAGCACCAATAAGAGGCTGAAATTGTTATCCGCCCTGGATTGTCCCGAATTGGGCCGTACCATGGGCAACTGGTATGACGCCAAACCGCCCCTTTGCCGCTGCAATACCCGCCTTTCGCCCGCTGATTATTTTGGCCGCACCATGATCCAATACCTTCCGGAAAATATCAGTATTGGTTTGGTGCATGTTGCCGTAGCAGGGAGTAAGATTGAAATATTTGATAAGGTACTGTACAAGACCTATCTGGACACCTCGGCTGCCTCCCGGCCCTGGATGATTAAAATGTCCGATTCCTATGGTGGAAATCCTTACCAACGACTGCTGGACATGGCCCGAATTGCCCAGCAAAAAGGGGTGATCAAGGGCATTTTGTTGCACCAGGGCGAATCGAACACCGGGGACAAAGCCTGGCCCGCAAAGGTCAAAAAAATCTACGACGACTTACTTACAGACCTACAACTCGCGCCCAATTCCATTCCCCTCCTGGCGGGTGAAGTGGTGAATGCCGACCAAGGTGGACTATGTGCAAGAATGAATGAGATCATCGCCACTTTGCCCCAAACCCTCTCCCGTGCCCTGGTGATTCCTTCTGCTGGCTTGGAGGCGGTTCCCGACAAATTGCATTTCACCGCTGAGGCCATTCGGAGATTTGGGAGAAGATACGCTTCCCTGATGTTGCTCTCTATGGGTATCAACATAGAAGTACAACCCTCATTTGTTTCCCCTGAAGTTTCTCCAGATGGAATAGTGAGTTTCAGGCTTTGGGCACCCAATGCCAAAGAGGTAAAGCTCAATGCGCAATTTGAAAAGGCTCCCGTGGCCATGCAAAAAGATGACCAGGGGGTATGGAGTGTGACCGTAGGACCCGTAAAACCAGACATGTATCCGTATGCCTTCAATGTTGACGGCATTCAGATAGCTGATCCAAAAAACTCCGCTATTTTTCCCAATGAGGGCTTTCAGAACAGCATTTTGGAAGTTACCGGGAATAGCCCCTTGGTGCATACCCTTAAAAATGTGCCACATGGTACGGTTTCCTACCGTTATTACAACTCACCAGCATTGGGTCTCCGACCTGTAGTGATTTACACGCCACCGGGCTATGAGGACAATCCGAAAAAGAAATACCCGGTACTGTATTTGTTGCATGGAACTACGGATACCGAAGAAACCTGGACTAAGGTAGGGCGGGCCAATATCATCCTCGACAATTTGATTGCGGAGGGTAAGGCTGAGCCCATGATCATTGTGATGCCTTATGGCCGGGCTTATCCAAAAATCAGCAAATCTGCAGGCAGTCTCCGGAACTGGGATAACCTTCAGGAATTCAAACCTGACTTTTTTGATAACCTGATGCCTTTTGTGGAGAAAAACTATCGAACCAAAAATGGCAAAGACAGCCGGGCCATTGCCGGTTTTTCCGGAGGAGGAGGTACTACTTTGTATTTTGGTTTAAACAATCTGGACAAATTCAGTTTTGTATGTGGATTTGCACCAGGCATGCTTGAAAACGAATTTGAACGCAACAATGCTGGCGCATTTGCCAACTTTGAACAGACCAACAAAATGCTCAAGTTATTTTGGATTGGGGTAGGCAAAGACGACGGACTGTATGCTGTGAACCAGAAATACATGGAGGTATTGAAGCAAAAAAACATCAAGCACGAAACTTTGATTTCAGAGGGCGGACATACCTGGATGAACTGTAAACTTTATCTGGCAACTGTTGCGCAGAAGTTATTCAAGTAAGGGAGTACGTCTAAATAATTTTATTTCACACAAAATTATTTAGACGTACTCAAAGATCTTCTCCCTGTTTTGCACAAAACACAAATAAAACTATCTTGAGCCAACAAAACTCAACGATGGAAAACCAAACAGATGTTCTTCTCTGTAAGTCTTGTGCAGCAACCCTTTATGGTGTGTATTGCGGGCAGTGCGGACAAAAAGTAATCCAGCGTCGCATCACCATGCGTGCAATTTTTGATGATATTTTCAGCCAGATCAGCAGTGTGGATCACGGGTTAATCTATACCTTTTTCATGTTGTTTAAAAAACCTGATCAGGTAGTGTTGGATTACCTGGCGGGTAAAACGATTAAATATAGCTCTCCATTTAAATACCTGATTTTTTGGACGGCTGTTTCTGCTTTGATCTATATTGGATTTGGCTTTTATGATCAACAAGCTGCGGTTACGGCCAACTTCATGGCGTCAAATGACAACCAAAAAGCTAATGAATTTGCCAGTTTGTACAACGATTTGATGAAACAAAATTTTCAGCTTGTTTCCATTTTGTACATCCCATTTTTTGCCATTTTCACCCGACTTTTTTTTAAGAAATCGGGGCTCAACTACGCCGAACACCTGGTGGCTAATGCCTATTTCAGTGCCCAGGCATCCATTGTATTTATGCCTATTCTTTTATTCAGCTTGAACTTGGAATTGATTTTTACCCTAAGTACGCTGATTATGGTAATGTATTACACTTACGCCATCCGCGTGTTGTTCAAACAAAACTGGTTTGTCTCTTTTTTCAAAGTAGTTTTGATCTATTTTGTGAGTATCCTTTTGTTCTCAATTGTGGCTTCAATTGCTATTGTTCCGTATGTTTTTTTGCAAAAACACTGAAGTTAATTTGTTTTCGTTCCTAACTTTTAAAAGCGATATAGTTATTGTGCAACATGCTTCAAATCGAACCGAATGAAAACCTTCAAGTTAGTATTAACCATTCTACTGGGTCTACTCCTAGTTTTAGGAGGTGTATCTCACTTTCTGAACCCATTACTGTATGCCGGTTTTTTTCCTGAATTTCTGCTGAATGATGCCCTCAATGTTGCCGCAGGAGTGGTAGAAATTGGCCTTGGCCTTGGTGCAATGATTCCCCGTTTCCGGCATTATGCAACGCTTGGCATCCTTTTATTGATGGTGTTGTTTTTACCCTTACACGTGATTGACGTGTTTAGGGGCGATCCCGCAGTGGGAAGCCATCAAGCTGCCTTGATCAGGTTGCCTGTGCAGTTTGTATTTATTTTTTGGGCCTGGTTTTGTCATAGGGGCGATAAAAAAAATAAGTGATCATTTTGCCCCACTACATAGAAACAGCGGCAAAAGCGCCTAGGCCTCAATTTGTTCCACGCCCACAAACATACTATCCAGTTGAATGTCTCCAAAATAAGTGGTGGTAGCTACGTCAGCAGCATCCCTGCCATATGCCAAAACGGCCCTTCCACCGGTAGTAAGCTCCTGAGTGGCATCAAAAGTATACCATTTGCCACCCAGATAGGCCTCAAACCAGGCGTGTAAATCCATTGGTTCTAAATTATACAAATACCCCACTGTAAAACGCGCAGGGATATTGATGCTGCGGCAAAGAGCAATGGCCAAATGGGACAAATCCCGACAAACCCCAATTTGACTATCCAGCACATCCATTGCTGAAGTGGACGGAGTACTGTAATTGTATGCGTATTGAATGTTGAGCCTAACCCATTGCCGAATGGCCTCCACCATTTCGTAACCCGTGGATAAATAATTAATGATTTCAGAAGCTTTAGGGAGCAATTTGTCCGACTCACAGTATCGACTTGGCAACAAATAGAGCAGGATATCGTCTGGCAGGTCCTGGATCAAAACAAAATTTGCACTAAAATCAACTTCAGTCGATGGGGGTGTTTCAAGCAATGCACTGGTTTTGATCGAAAATTGACCCATCGGGGACACCATACGTTGGCAGTAATTTCCATACAGATCCAAGTACTCCTTTACGGGTACTGCTGGTTCTACGATAAACTCCTCTGAAATAATCGTTTGATTCAATCCTGTTCGCAGTCTCAATAAAAAAATCAAGGGGACGTTCTGGAATGTTTGATAATCCAGTTGGCACGTAACTTTCAATTTCATGCAGTAGTTTTTGCTGAGTTTGTTTGCGCTTAGCTGAAGTAGAGACTGATGCAGTTAAGGGTAAATGTAAACAATTCTGGGCTTATCTTCTGCATAAAAAATACCTTTGAATAAGTAAGCTTAGCACTGAAAAATCACGAATTCTTCACCCGCTGCTGCTCACTTTCCGATCCAGACCCCGAGTGTTTGGGTCTGTTGTTGGTGGCTTTGCCAAAACGGTACGAAAAAGCCAAGGTTATCGAGCGCGTATCGAGGGTGCTGTTCCAATCTGCGTCGGTCAGCCGCAGGTTGTAGATAATGCCACTCGCGCGGCGGGTATACAGGATGTCACTGATGTTCAGTTTGAGGCTTGCCGCATCTTTGAACAGTTTTTTCTGCAAAGCACAATTCAGGGTTCCCCAACTCTTGATGAGCAACTGCGCATACACAATGTCACTCATGTATTCCCCCCGCAGATCGGCGCTCCAACCTTTGCCCAATTGAAAACTGTTGTTGGCCACCAGGTGAAAATAGGTTCCACTCGAATTGAGCTGCTCTGTATACAATTTACTCTCAAAAATCATGTATCCCAACTCGGCATTGCTGTTGATGTTGTACCAGGAGCTGACGGGAATGGCCGCATCCATGGCCAGGTTGAAACTTTGGTTGGTGGCAATGTTGCCCGGACGGCTGTAATAAATGCCATCTACAATTTCCAGGGTTTCGTTGATGCCGTTGATGGTTTTTGCGTAGCTCAGGGTCGTGTTGAGCACTCCCTTATACGAATGCGAGATGGAGTAATTATTGGCGTAGGTGGGCAACAAATTCGGGTTTCCAGCATAAAAAGTAAACTTATCCAATGGGCTTACAAAAGGATTCAAATCCTGAAAGTAGGGTCGGTCAATCCGCCGCCCGAAAGAGAATGCAAACACGTGGTGCCCCAGAGAATCGGCGTTCCAAGTTGCGTAAAAGGTGGGGAAAAGATTGGTGTAACTGCGCTTGAAACTGCTGGCGGGTCGCTCCGGGTTGCCCAACTGGTCACCGCTCAGACTGGTGGTTTCGGCGCGAAGCCCGGCCTGGATGCCCCAGCGACCGATGCTGCGGGAGTAATTGGCGTAGGCGGCGTGGATCCATTCGTCGTACAAAAAACGATTGCTCAGGTCGTAGTTGAGGGTAGTGACGCCGTCAACGGTGTTGGTGTAGGCCGCTTCGTTGTCCGTTTTGGTGAAGGCCGATTTGAATCCTGCCTCAAATTTGGCATCCTTGCCCAGAGGTTTGACATAATCCGCCTTTGTGGCGTAAATGCTGATGTCGGAGGGCAACTGGCCATTGATGCGATCCTGATAGAGCAAGGCCCTGCTGGGATTAAGGATGAAATTGTTGAACACCTGGTCGCGATCAGAGGCGTAAACCACATAGTCGGCATCGATGGTGAGGCTACTGCCCAGGGAGTCCAATTGCCGCTTGAAGTAGGCATTAAAAGTCCCGTTGTTGAATTTGCCATCGTCCAGGTTCAAGGCGTCTACGAATTGCAGCAACTTGCGGTCGGCACCTGCTACCTGGGCATTGTTGTCGGTATTCGAGCCCGAGGGGCTGAACAAACCCTTGGCAGACAGCCCGATGGTCGTGCGATCCGAGAGGTAATAATCTAGGCCGAGTTTGGCATTGGCCGATTGCCCGGTTTTGACGATGAAGGAATTTTGGGCAAAAGAAGAACTGGGCGTCTCGTCGGGGTTTTTGTAGTAGCGATTGATGTTCAGATCCTGGAAGGAGTTGCGAAAACCACCATTGAGATTGGCCGAAAGACTGAGCTTTTTTTGGTTAAAATTGAGGTTTAAACTGTTGTTGCTGCGTGTATAGCGCCCGCGTTGCATGCTGAGGTTGGTATTGCCATTGAAACCCGGAGCCCGGTTTTTTTTCAGGACAATGTTGATCACCCCCGCATTGCCCGCTGCTTCGTATTTGGCGGGCGGATTGGTCATGATTTCAATTTGTTTGACGGTGCCTGCGGGCAAGGACTTGAGGTAGTTTTCCAGCTCAGCGCCCGACAGGTAAGTTGGTTTGTCGTCGATGAACACGGCCACCCCGGCGCGGCCTTTGAGGGTGATCACTCCATTCTGGTCTACTGCTATGCCGGGTGCGCGTTCCAACGCTTCCAGCGCGTTGCTGCCCGCATTGGCCAGCAAAGCATCTACGTTGACAATGGTGCGGTCGATTTTGCGCTCGACATAAGGTGTTTTGGCCGCAATGGTGACCTCCTGTAGTTGTTTGATGCTTTCCTGCAGTTGAATGCCGGGAAGCTGAAGGGTAGTAGCCTCGCCCCCGACTACCAGTTTTTCGCCACGGTATTCGGCATAACCCAGTAGATAAGCTTTGAGGAAATAAGTGCCTGCGGAAACGCCGGAAAATACGAAACTACCATCCTCATCGGAGTAGACCGATTTGACAATGCTGGAATCAGCTGAACTCAAGAGGGAAATGGCAACCAGATCGAGCGGCGCATTTTGGGTATTGGCGACCTTGCCCTGTAGTTGATAGGTGCTTTGGCCCAAAAGAGCGCTGGCAGTACTAAACAGTGCGCACAGGAGTAAGAGTTTGATTTGCATGGTGTCGGGTGAATTATTCCAAAAATATAAAGACTTTGTAATGATTTAACACCCCGCCTTCGGCGAGGGAAAAAACAAATTTTAAGCCACAAATTGCACAAATTTCCCCAAATTAAGGCACAAACTTGCGTTTGTGCTCCCTTCACGAACGGAGTTCGTGGCTTAATTTGTGGAAATTTGGTGCAATTTGTGGCTATTTTTTAAAAAAGCACTCCACCGAAGGTGGGTGCTAAATTTATACAAGATTTTTAAGAGATTTGGTTGATAAATATTTTTGCAGTAACTCACCGGAATGATGCAATTGATGAATTTAAACTGCTGAGCCATGTGTTGGAGTGTTTACATCGCTACACCTCAAGCCTTATCTGGGGTAACCTTTTCGACGGCCTGGCCAAAATATGGCTCACCTCCTCCGGCGCTTCATTTTGAAGAAATGCTGGATGAAGATGATGAAGGCAACCTGTACCGGCCTTTTTTTAAAGGAAAACATCTGTACAATGTTGGTTCGGATTCAGGCTGTGGCTGTAACTTGCAACGCAGTTACATCATCACGACTACGCCAGAAGAAACCATTTTTGATTACTACGCGGATGAATCGCCGCTGGCATTTATCGATTTTATTAAAAACCACAGTCGTGAAACGCCTCTCGAAATGTACGTAGTTTGGGAAGATGACCGCAGGTTGCAACCGCTCGAAAACGTAGCAATTGATGCAAAGTCATTGACCATTGACAGTTATTTTGAGCTGGTTTCGCGCAGGTTTTATACGTTTTGTTGGTGATGGACTTTGGCTTGATTTGGAAGAACCTTGCTAGTATTGTTCGAATTCTGTTTTGTAAGGACATGCTCTAAAATCATAGTATAATTTAATGGAAAAGAATAGCGCAACATTAAACACAATCCAACGTGAATGGTGGAAAGAAGCGATTATTTATCAGATTTACCCGCGTAGCTTCAAAGACGGAAATGGCGACGGTATTGGCGATTTAAATGGCATCATTACAAAATTACCCTACCTCAAAGCATTGGGAGTGGATGTATTGTGGTTGTCGCCCTGCTTCAAATCACCAAATGCAGACAACGGCTATGACGTTTCTGATTATGAAGACATTATGGATGAGTTCGGCACGATGGCCGATTTTGATCATTTACTCCATGAGGTACATGAATTGGGCATGAAACTCATTCTGGATCTGGTAGTCAACCACAGTTCTGATGAGCATCGTTGGTTTAAAGAAGCCCGAAAATCGAAGGATAACCCTTACCGCGAGTTTTACATTTGGCGCGATGAGCCAAACGATTGGATTTCATTCTTCAGCGGTTCGGCCTGGACCCTTGATCCCCTGACCAATCAATATTATTTGCATCTTTTTGTAGCGAAACAGCCCGATTTGAATTGGGAAAACCCTGCTTTGCGGCAGGAAATCTACAAAATGATGCGTTTTTGGCTCGATAAAGGGGTGGATGGTTTCAGAATGGATGTTATTCCGTTTTTGTCGAAAGATACCACCTTTGCCGACTTTCCCGAAGGGCGTAAAAACGATTTGACATATTATGCAAATGGCCCGAAAATCCATGAGTACTTGCAGGAAATGAATGCCGAAGTATTGAGTCGCTACGATTGTTTGACAGTGGGCGAAGGTTTTGGTGTAAATGCCGGACAGGCTAATTTGTATGTGGGCAAGAACCGGCACGAATTACAAATGATTTACCATTTTGACCACGCGGTACCTCGGGGAGAAGAGCATTTCATCACCCCTGCGCCTGAATTTAATGTGGTCCAACTGAAGGCTATTTTTTCAAAATGGGACACTGCCCTTGGCGACGATGGCTGGCAAAACATTTATTGGGGCAATCACGACAACCCGCGCGTTTTGTCCCGCTTTGGCGATGTAGGTGCTTATCGCATCGAGTCTGCTAAAATGTTGGCGACTTTGCTATTCACATTGAGAGGCACTCCCTCGATTTATCAGGGAGATGAATTGGGGATGACGAACTGCACTTTTGAAAACATGGAGGAATACGACGACATTCAAGTTAAAAATGCCTATCAATCATTGGTTTTTGGGCAAAAAAAAGAGGCATCAACATTTATAAAAGCATGCAATCAAATTGCTCGCGACCATGCCAGAACGCCCATGCAGTGGACTGACGCCGAAAATGCTGGTTTTACAGCAGGGAAAAAAAGCTGGCTGAAGCTGAATCCAAATTATAAGTACATCAATGCAGCGCAGGCTCAAAACGACCCCAACTCCGTCTATCACTACTGCCGTGCTTTGATCCAGTTTAGAAAAGAGAACCCGGTTTTGGTGTATGGAAATTATGAAGACCTCTTGCCTGATGATCCCTATTTGTGGGCTTTCCGCCATTCTTTGGAAGGTTTTAGCCTGATGATTGTGGCTAATTTTTGTGGGGAAATTCAGCCTTTCCCTTTGCTAAATCCAGGAGAGAGAACATCCTTGCTTATAGGGAATTACAAGGAGGAAGGTATAAAAGATGCACTGCGGCCTTATGAGGTGCGGATTTTGAGGTGTTGGGAATGATAAGCGCTTTGTTTTAGCAGATTGCTTTTGGGACGAAATTCAACAGATCAGCTAGATCCAATATTACTGCCTTTTCAGGTGCACAAGCGCCCGAACGTAAATTAAAATTGCGCTGTTTTGGTAAATGAACTAAATTTGTTGACAACAATTTCGGAAAATGACACGAATTACCTTAGATGTAGACAATGCGCATCTTTCCACGCTGTTGCTTTTTTTAAAGACCTTGAATTACATTGAGGTGAAAAAAGTAGAGCAAGATGCTGTATCAGAACAGGATGAACGAGAAAAATTGAATAAGCTCAATGCTTTGGCTGGAGCATGGTCAGATGATCGAACAGCGGAACAAATTATTGCAGAAATTGAAGAAGCAAGAGTGTTTAACCGGAGTATTGAGGTGCTATGAATAAATATCTTCTCGATACCAACATTGTCATCTTTTTGTTTAGACAGAAATACCGGATTCAGGAAAAGATGGCCTTTGTTGGGCTTCAAAATTGCTTTGTTTCAGAGATAACTTTAGCCGAACTAAAGATTGGGGCTGAAAGCAGCGCAGACCCCGCAAAAAACCATGCACTGATCAATTTATTGACTGAAACGGTGACTGTTTTGCCCATCTCTAAAGTACTTGATGTATTCGCATTCGAGAAAGTTCGCCTAAGCAAAGCAGGGACTCCAATGCATGATCATTTTGATGTTTTAATTGCCGCAACAGCATTGGTTTATAACCTTGTGCTGGTCACCAACAATACAAAGCACTTTGTAGTTTATGAAGGGCTAGGAGTAGAAGACTGGACGCTATCTGGCCTCGCTATATGATTTGGGTTGGGTTTATGTTTGTTTACTGCATGATCATGAGCCAGATGTAGGTCACGAAGACTTGGTTTTTTTCTTTTAACCCTAAAAATACCATGATAACCATTCTAAATTTCGCCTACTATCGGAAAGAAGATTGGGATCGTTTTTTAGCATCGATCGACGACCGGGACAAGATGCCTGAAACCTGGGAAGAATGGCATGAAAAATTTTTACAGGCAAAAATAACCTGCGTTATGCATGGGGCTCGCGTTGCTGATGTAGTGGTAGATATTGATGAGTTGATCCATTATTGCAGGGTGAGGGGACTTAAAAATGATGGGGAGGCTCGGGCTGAATTTGTGCAGGGAGACCATAGATGAATAATATTGCCAAGTCGCTAGAAAACGGTTATCTTTGGTTGAAGCATCGCAATATGGCAAGGGATTTATACCATGAAGAAGTTAAACATTGTGATATGGAAAAAATAGCCAAACATCAGGCCATCGTGCTGGATTTACTGAAGCCATTCGAAAACGACAATAAAGACGGACAAACGTATATCCTGACCGATACCATTCACCACCACTATCAAGTTATGCGTGCAGGTTGGGATAGTCGCAACCATTATTTCCTCAGAGTGAGGGTACACCTTCACATCAAATCAGATGGGAAAATCTGGATCATGGAAAACCGTACCGAAGAGGATATTGCCGAAATGTTGGTTGAGCTAGGGGTGCCTAAAGATGAGATTGTATTGGCTGTACTACCTGAACATGTGCGTCAGTTTTCAGGGTACGCGGTAGCGTGAGTATTTGATGAAGAGAAGATCAAAATCTGATCCTGAACGACTATGGTACGCCAGTTGGCTTTGGTCTCATAGATAATAGTTC
>NZ_JBBAKG010000148.1:0-11844 GCF_040403615.1 Haliscomenobacter sp.
ACTTTGGAAGCTGACGATTTCACTGCTACCAAGAAGATGATTATTGTTGAGTAATCAACTCGTAGAGACGCGATTCATCGCGTCTCTATCATATTGATGGAGAGGGCGGTGCATTTGCATCGCCCTTTTCTGTTTTTATTCTTTTCAATTTAGTTTTTTTTTCAAATTTTCATTACCTTCGCATTGGTTTAAAGTTTCTCGTTTAGGAGCTTATATAATCCCATGATATGAAAAAAATTATCCAAGTACTCCTTTGCTGGGCAGTGACATTCCTATGCCTGCCATCCGGTAATGCGCAAACGCTTACCCGCATTTCTGCAAGTCGTGATACCCTTCCCATTGGTTCCAAAACTTATGTTGCCAACGTTAAAGTCGCAGGCTTCAAGAGAATTATTGGAGCATCGTTTGCGGTAGCATGGGACTCTGCAGTGATTCGCTTTGATTCCATTGGTAACTTTGGTATCCCCTTAAGTAAAAATGACCATTTTGGGTACATAAACTCCCGAAAAGGAGTGTTGCGCTTTCTTTGGCAAGAAGGAATTACGGGGGTTACTGTAAAGGACAACACCACTCTTTTTTCAATCTATTACAAGGTGGTTGGAAAACCAGGATCCAAAAGCGCAATTTCATTCGTTGATATCTCAGAGTCGCCTACTCTTGAAAGAGAAATCATCGATACCACCTTTGCTACGGTTAAGACTGAATACAAAGACGGATTGATAATGCTTAAACCGCAGTCTCCGACTTCAGTTTTTGCCAATGACCCAAAAAAACTAAGGGTAACCCGCGCATATCCGAATCCTTTTAGTGATCGTATTACAATGGAATTCACCCTTCGTGAAGCAGGCCTGTTGCGGATTGAAGTGGTTGATGTACTTGGAAAAATAGTCCACAAAGAACAAAGAACTTATTTAGCCGGTAAACAAGAGTTGTTATTGCCAAAATCAGTCTTTCCTGCTCAGGGCAATTACTTTGTCCGCATGTACCAGGGAACATCATTTACTTTGCAACCAGTGATTTTATTGCAATAATCATTAACTCACTTTATCCCAAATTCCGACAAAGATGAAACCGATTATTACACACCTGCTTAGTGGGGTGAAGATGGGGTCAATATTTTTTGTTTTACTGGCCACTTTCACACCATTTAAAGCTTTTTCAAGCAATTCGCCTGCAACAATTGGCGACAATGAAGCACCTGTGAAAATCGTTGCTGCCAACGAATCACTGATGGGCTTCTCTCTTTCTATCAGCAATGTAACCGTACAAAAAGCCGGAGAGTTTTGTGCTCAGGTAAAAGTTTCGGGCTTCGTTGATATTCTTGGACTTGAGTTTCTACTCAAGTTTGACTCTACTCGCTTGACCTTTAAAGAAGTCAAAAACTTTAACCTTGCAGGATTGTCTGCCGCAACCATGGGTCTACCCGGAGCTGGAAGCAACCCTACCGGAACATTGAAAGTCTCTTGGCTCGACAACAACGTTGCGGGTGTTACCGTGGTTGATGGTACTGCAATTTTTGACATTTGCTTTACTGCGGTCAACCTTGATGCAACCACGAATCTCAGATTTGTTTACAAAGAAGTTGTAGACAAGAATGAGAAAAATGTTGTTGTAAATACGGCGACTCCTCAAACCGTGGTCACCATCGGTGCCGGAGGCACCAATACCGGTGGTTCTGGAGGTACGTTAGCACTGGATATTACCGATGCTACTGCTACTGCAGCCAACCAGGAAGTTTGTGTAAAGGTCAATACAGTTTCAGGGTTTACCAACCTGAAGGGGATGCAATTCTCCATTGCCTACAATTCAACGCAGCTGGATTACGTCTCGGTCAAAAACTTCAATCTTGCTGGATTGACGGTTGCCAACTTTACCCAACCTGGTGTTGGTGCCAATCCGGCAGGTACTTTAGGACTAACCTGGACGAGTACAACTCCAACTACAGGAACAACTGTTGCTGCTGCCACCGCAATTTTTGAGGTTTGTTTTAAAGGAAAATCGGCAGGAATAACCTCTACCGTCTCTTTTGGAACAACCGCAACGATTCAGAATAAAGACAACCAAGCGGTTACCTTAAATGGAACTACTGGAGTCATTACCGTAAATGGGCCCCCAACCACAGGCCCAGCTACATTTGATATTGGGGATGCTACGGCGACCACCGTTGGTCAGGAGGTATGCCAAAAAGTAACGGTTACCAATTTCACCAGTTTATTGAGTACCGAATACATCCTTACGTATAATTCAACCCAACTAGAATTTTCGGCCATCAAAAGCCTTAATTTAGTTGGTTTGACTGATGCCAGTTTCAGTAAGCCTGGGGTCGGTGCTACACCATTGGGTTCAATTAAGTTGTCCTGGAACGACCCACAAGTCAGTGCTGGGGTTTCAGTGCCCAACGGTACGGCTATTTTTGAAGTATGTTTTAAACCGAAATTAAACAACATCACGTCAACGGTGACATTTGGAGCTACCTCTGAAATCATCAATAAAGATGGACAACCGGTTACTTTTACCGGTTTACCTGGAAGCATTACCGTAGGAACAGGAACGGGCGGCTTATCTGGATTCACCCTTGATCTTACTGATGCCACGGTTCCAGCTACCAACCAGGAAGTATGCATCAAGGTCAATACGGGCAACGGTTTTACCAATATGGTTGGGATGGAATTTACCATCGCCTACAACTCTACTCAACTGGATTTTTCAGCGGTAAAAAACTTTACATTGGCTGGTTTGACCGAAGCTTCATTCGGATTACCAGGAGTAGGTACGAATCCAGTTGGGAGCATCAAGGTATCCTGGAGTGATCCCAATGTAACGGGCATCACCCTTGCCAACGGAACTGCCCTATTTGATGTCTGTTTCAAAGCTAAGCTGACCAATATTGTATCAAGCGTTACGTTTGCTACAACGCCTCCTCCAGAGGCAATTGACAAAGACAACACACAACTTCAGTTTACGGGTTTACCCGGCCAAATTACAGTTGGAAGTGTAGTCACTACGCCAGATGTTCAACTGAATGTTGGCAGTCAATCGGGCACAGTGGGGCAGGATGTTTGCGTTAAAGTAAATGTCGTTGATTTCACCAACATTTCAGCGGTTGCCGGTATTTTGACTTATGATGTTTCAGCGCTTCAATTCAAGAGTGTTACCAATCTTAATTTATCTGGTCTTACCCAAGCTTCATTTACTACTCCAGGTAACGGAGGGGTTACCGCCGGAACATTGAAGCTGAATTGGAGTACCGCAACTGTTGGCGGCGTTTCAGTTGGCAACAATACGGCCATTTTTGAGGTGTGCTTTACGGCATTAAAAGCGGTATCGTCACAGGTAAGCTTTAGTTCTACCGGACTTATCGTTACCCGATCCAATACTCAGACCGCTGTTGTCCAGCGGGGTGTGGGAACTATTTCTGCAAATTTAGCCAACACCACTGATTTGACACTTAAAGTAGGCAGTGCATCGGGTACAACCAATACGGATGTCTGCCTCGAATTAACGACTACCAATTTTAAAAATGTAATCGGGATGCAATATGCGATTAAGTTCGACCCTGCATTCTTAACGCATAAAACTTTCGACAACTTCAATGCAGGTTTAAGAGGTTTTTCCTCTGGTAGTGTAAACGCCAACAATACCACTGGATTCATTTCCTTATCCTGGGTGGATGATCAAATCGCAGGTGTTACCCTGCCTGATAATGCAGTGATCATGCGCATGTGCTTCACCATCAAAGGCACTACCGGTTCTTCAAATGTGGGGATTGATAAAACCAAAGTTGTAGAACTTACGGATGTCAATGAAAAAGCCATCAAAACACAAACCCAGGATGGTACAGTAACCATTGGCGTAGCCAATGCACCTACCATTGTATCTCCTGCTGTAATTACAAATGTGCCTTGTTTTGGAGAAAGCAAAGGTGCGATCAATATAGAGATAAGAGGTGGAACAGGAACGTATACCTACCGCTGGAGCAACAACGCAACGACTCAAGATTTGAGCAATTTAGCTGCGGGTTCATACAACGTTACGGTTACTGATTCCGGCAATGCTGCCACCGTAACGGGTACTTTTTCAATCACACAGCCAAGTGCTGCGGTAACCATCACGGGCATCACCAAAACAGACGTGTCTTGTTTTGGTTTGAGTACTGGAGCTTTAAACGCGGCGGCTACTGGTGGCACTGCTCCACTTGCTTATGCCTGGAGTGGAAACCTCGCGGCAGTAGCCAACCCAACCAATGTACCTGTAGGCAGTTATACCTTGACGGTTACCGATGCCAATGGATGTCGCGCAGTATCTAATCCTACTGCTGTTACACAGCCTGCTGCAGCTTTGGCCGCTACCACCAATATAGTGGCTGCTAAATGTGATGGCACTCTTACTGGTTCGGCAACAATTACTGCTACAGGAGGTGTTGGTCCTTATACTTACAAATGGGGGGGAAACAATCAAACCACCGCTCAATTGAGCAATATTGCTGCTGGGACTTACGCCTATACGGTAACCGACTCCAAAAGTTGTATATTTTCTTCCGCTGTTACGGTTACTCAAGAACAAACAGTTAGAATCACCTCAATAGATCCGGTTAACTTTGATCAAAATACTTCCAATGGTGCGGTAAATATCGCCCTCAACGGTGGAGTAGCTCCGTATCGGTTCAGTTGGACTGGTCCAAGCCCTTTTACGGCAACGACAGAAGACATCAGCAATCTGGGGACTGCAGGTCAATATTGTGTAACTGTTATAGACAATGCTGGTTGTACTGCAACCATGTGTGCTTCAATTGTTCAACGACTAAAAGTTAATCCAACCATTACGGAAGCTTGTTTTGGCCAAAATACAGGCGGGGTAAGTTTACAGGTAACCGGTGGCGTTGGACCATACACCTATCGGTGGAGTAGCAACAATGCAACTACTCAGAATATTACCAATGTTGCCTCTGGCAATTACAATGTAACCGTTACAGATAGCCAAAACAACTCGGTTACAGCAAATGCCTTGGTTCCAGTGCTTACAGAAATTAAAGTTACCAAGGCTAGTCTCACCGATGTCAATACCCCAGGAGGAACCAATGGAGGCATTACGCTTACCGTTACTGGTGGAAAACCAGGATATACCTATCGCTGGAACAACAATAGTACGGCAGCCTCTTTGTCGGGATTGGTGGTTGGAGATTATTGTGTAACCGTAACCGATTTAGCAGGCTGTACTGCAACGGGGTGTTTCAAAATAGACCTCGTAACCGTTCCTTTGTCGGTATCTCCAGACATAACTGGCAACCGTTGTAATGGAGAGTCAACCGGAAGTGCACGTTTGCAGGTCAATGGTGGTGTAGCGCCATATATTTTGACCTTCAACAACGGACAACCTGAAAACCTTACGGGCAACACTTTTGAACGCAAAAACCTGGCTGCAGGCAACTATACCTACAAAATTACAGATTCCCGCAATACCGTAATCGATGGTTCAGTAGTGGTAACCCAACCAGATCCATTGACAATTTCTTCTTTTGCTGTTCGTCATGATGCCGAAGATGCGGGTTGTACTGGTAGCATTGCCTTATCAATCACTGGTGGAACACCTGGATATCAAGTATCCTGGAATGCACCCAATGTTGGTTTTCAAATCATTAACCTTTGCGAAGGAAACTTTATTCCTTCGGTGATTGATGCCAATGGCTGCCGTAAAACTTTCGAACCCATTGTACTTACTACCTTTACCTTGAGTGCAACCGTGAAAAATACCAGTTGCCCAGATGATAAGGATGGTGGAGTTGATCTTCGGGTTATTGGTGGCGCTGCGCCTTATCGCTTTGCCTGGTTGAGCGCCCGGGGAGATACAATTACCAAAACGGAAGATTTGGGCGATGTAACTGCTGGGGTATATCGCTTGGTGGTGAGTGAAAAGTCTGGCAACCGCATCGAAAAACAATACACGGTTTCAACTGCGTCAAAATTAACGGCAAGCGTTCAAATTTTGTCCAGTTTTAATGGCTTTGCAGTTAGTTGTGCGGAAGCCAAGGACGGTTCTGCACGCGCAACCGGATTAAATGGAGGCGGAACAGGGTATGTTTACGAGTGGTTGCTCAAGAATACCCTGGTAGTAGCTGCCCAGAACCTCACCAACGCGGGTATTGGAAACTACGTAATTCGCATTACCGATGGCCTGGGGTGCAGCATCGAAGAGGATGTTGAACTGAAGGCACCAACAAAATTAGACGCCAATGCATTCATTACGGATGTTTCATGTATCGGAAGCCGTGATGGTGAAATTGCTGCTGAGGTGGATGGTGGTGTAACTGGTGGCAAGTTTACTTACGCCTGGAGCAACGGCCGTAGTACCCCACGGGTTACAAGTCTGGCCAAAGGAGCTTACTCCCTTACCATCACTGACCGGAACAATTGTACTGTGGCTAAAACCTTTGAAGTAAAAGAACCTGCTGCGATTGCCGTTACAATACAAAGCATCAACGCTACAGAAGGTTGCAATGGTCAAGTTCTTGCTCAGGCAAAAGGGGGCGTACGTCCTTATACTTACCGTTGGAATGCGCCCGTTACCAGTGGTGACTCACTGGTGAAAAGCCTTTGCCCTGGAGATTATTTTGTGCAAGTTACTGACTCCAGAGGCTGTAAATCTACTCCCGAAGTCAGTGCAATTGAAGTAAAAGATCGCCGCTTACCTTGTATGGACATTCGGGCAGTAATTTCTCCTGATGGAGACGGCTCTAATGAGGAATTTCTGATCAACTGTATCCAGGAGTTTCCTGGCAACAAAATCAGCATCTACAACCGTTGGGGACAATTGGTATACCAGGCAGAAAACTACAACAACGATTGGAAAGGAACAACCCAAAGCGGTGAGCCACTTCCAGAGGGCGCTTACTACTACGTATTGGCGTACAAAAACAGCGATGGAAAGGACATTCAGGCGAAAGGATCGATCACGCTCTTAAGAGAAGAATAATCATTTTAAGCGCCGGGTTAAGGTAAATAACCCGGCGCTCCAACAATATTCCATGAACCATCAACCGATTTTTACCATGAAAAAACTAGTACACCTTATACTTCTGCTGTTGCCAACAGCAATGCTTTGGGCCCAAGAAGAGGCCGTATTTACCCATTACAACCTCGCTCCAATTCTCATCAATCCAGCGGCTGCAGGGTTTGAAGAATCCCACCAAGTTCAGTTCAATGCACGTGGGCAGTGGATTGGTTTTCCAGACGCACCTAAAAATGTGGGTGTTCAGTATCATGGCCCATTGGGCAATACGTTTGGATTCGGGCTTGCCGTGATGGGCGAAAGCGCTGCGCGCCTTTCAAGAGTTCGGGCACGATTGAACTCCGCTTTCCGCTTTAAAATCAATAATGACATCAAGTTCGCACTTGGGTTTTCAACTGAATTTAGCCAGGTTTCTATTGGCAACAACGTTTTGGGTGAGCCTGAACCGATCTATCAGCAAGGGGACAACATCATCGAAGGCATCGTAAACGGCCGCCAGAATTTTGACGCATCGTTGGGGCTTTTTGCCAGAATTCACGAAAATACCTTTGTCAGTTTGAGCTTCACCAACCTGATTGCTCAACGGCTGAACAATATTGTATCCAATTCCTCAAGTGGGGGCATCTTCCAGCATTACGCATTTTTGGTTGGCCACAAATTTAAATTGGCCAATAACCAATTTAGCCTGGAGCCTTCCCTACTGGTGCGTCAAATCAAAGACACGCCTTTTAACCTTGACATCAACCTTAAAGCTGGGTTGCTCAATGATAAATTGATTGCTGGATTGTCGTATCGCTCCCTAAAAACAATCGGGGCTTTAATCGGAACAGAAATTTCGCAAAGTTTCCGGTTTTTCTACACCTTCGATTTGTCCATGCAGGATTTGCAGCAGTATTCTTCTGGCTCACATGAAGTAACTTTGATCTTCGGATTTAAAGGCGCACAAAGCAAAACAAATAGCCTTTACGGCAAAAGATAGAAAACGATCATTTTGGCAAAATTGACTTCCTTTGCAAAATAGAAGTCAATTTTGCCAAAATGATATATTTAAAATCAAAATACCAACAACAGGGTATTGTTATTGGTTAATAAAATTTTGATATTTGTTTCTCTTTAATGTTTTATCTGCGTACATGTTCCCTCCTTGTGTTGATTGAGTAACCTTAAAAGGCTACTCATTTCATCTCCTTGTTGCCAAATTAAAGCACAATCATAGAAACCAGCGTTCTTGCAATGTTGTAGTTATGCATTTGCAGAACCAAAGAATATACTTAAATCGGTTTTTGGGATGGCCTCCTTCTTTTGCGAAGGGGGCTTTTTTTTTGAAAAAAAAGAAAAAAATTCTCAGAAAAGCACTTTGGCACGGTATTGGATTTTATAATAGAAATTTTTAATCCGAAACCGTCAAAAACATAGTGCCATGAATGAGAAAACACTGTACATGCCAAATTTTGTGGGATGGGTGCGATGGCTTCCGATCTTAATACCGGTTCTGTTACTTTGGGGCCAATCGGGAGAAGCACAGTGCCAATTAGTATGTAAAGCAATTACCCCCGAAGCTCCAGTTCGCATCAGCGTAGGAGCAAACGGAATGGTAAGCATCGGAAGTAATTTAATTGTAGATGCGACCTCTACCTGCGTCGGACCGAAATTGATTACCATTGTAGATGAAAATGGAGCTGCTGTGGGCAATGGTGCTGATCCCATTGTCATTAGTGCTCGAGGAAGAATTGGAAAAACACTTACTGTACTAGTGCGCGATAACACGACTGGCTTCAATTGCTCTGGTTACCTGCAAATATTTGACGGTCAAGCGCCAGAAATTTTCTGTAGGGATACCACGTTGTTCTGTTCTGCCGACACAAGCTCGAGCAAACTTGGCCGTCCCAGAGTGGTCGACAACATCAACAGAACTGTCCGTTTGCGCTTTGAAGACCTGTTTACCCGTGGACGTTGCGGTAGTGACACCGCTGTATTCATTCGCCGGAGCTGGATCGCTCGTGACTCATCGGGCAACGCTGACACCTGCGTACAAAACATCGTCTTGCGCAGAATTGGACTAAATGATGTAACCATCCCTGGACTGGTCAATTTATCTTGTGAAAGACCCAATGCAGATACTTCTATTACTGGGGTTCCTTCCTTTCAAGGTCGCAAGCTAAAAAACAATGGGTTTTGTGAATTTCTGGTAACATTTAGAGATGATACAACTCTAATCTGCAATGGATTAGGGAAATTGATCTCTCGACGATGGACAATTGTTGATCGATGCACCAGTAATTTTAGGGATGCAACCCAAATCATTCAAATTAAGGATGAAACTGCACCTACATTGACCTGCCCTGCGCCAATTCGACAAAGAACCGATCCTAGCCAGTGTACAGCAGTAATCTTGTTGCCAAAACCAACTGCAGTAGACAATTGCGATCCAAATCCTGCAGTTTCTGTTCGTGCATCCTATGGCAGCTCTGGATTCAACCGCCACTTTAATGTTCCTATAGGTACACATTCCATTACTTACACTGCCATTGATCAATGTGGGAATACGGCCTCATGCACCACCACGCTTACCATTGTAGACGAAGAAGTACCAACCGTTATCTGCCGTAAAAACGACATCGTTTCTCTTCCCGAAGGAGGTGTTGCTTTCGTTCAAGCCAAAAGTTTTGACGAAGGCAGTAAAGACAACTGTAAGGCAAGATTGTACTACAAGGTACGTCGCCTGGTGCCGGGCGCATGCAACAAAATCAATGGTGACGATAATCCCGGTACACCCGCTTATGATGAATACTATGACGACTACGCGGTATTTTGCTGCGGTGATGTAGATAGCCAAAATGTAAAATTGACCCTGCGGGTATATGAAATTGATCCAGGTGCCGGCGCCGTTGATCCTGCTCGTGAGCGCCAAGGTGGTGACTTGTACGGAAAATTCAATGATTGCGATTTTACAGTCATTATCCGTGACGAACTTGGGCCACGCATCGTTTGCCCATCCAGCGTTATCGTAGAATGTACCACAGATGTGACCAAGCTGAATAAATTTGGCTCACCGATTGTGCTCGAAAACTGTTCTTTTACCCTGGATTCTACCAGCGTTTACGAACGAGCAGAATGCAACCGGGGCAAAATCACCCGAACCTTTACAGCCAAAGATTGGAAAGGACGCACTTCAACTTGTAGCCAAACCATCACCATCGTCAACACCAATAAACTGATTGACACGATGATTACCTGGCCAAAAGATTATACCATCGTTGGTTGTGGTGGAAAAACCGACCCACAGGATTTACCATTGGCAAACCGAGAACCAATTGTTAAATACCCGATTTGTGGAACCATAGGGATCAATCATGAAGACAAGCGGTTTGACTCCCAGACTGAAACTTGTTTCAAAATTTTCCGAAAATGGTCGGTAATCGATTGGTGTAACTTTGATCCGAATGATCCAGCAAAGTCCACTTTTTACCATACTCAAATCGTTAAAGTAGAAGACCGAACTGCACCAACTTTGACCGTGCCAAAAGATACTACGATCGGCATCAAAGATAATTGCACCAAGATTAAAGTTACGGTTGCAGCGGCCATTGGCACAGATTGTGGAGGCATCGTGACCATTTCTAATGATGGAAAATATTCCGATGCAAAAGGAGCGGTAGTAACTGGTACTTATCCGATTGGAAAACACCTGATTCAGTTCCGTGCTGTTGACCAATGTGGAAACGTAACGCAAGGATCGATGACCATTACGGTACTGGACAAGAAAGCGCCAACACCACAATGTCTCAACGGCCTTTCCACTACCCTCGATAGCAGGAATGGTCAAACCTTGACCGTGGTAGATGCCAAATTGTTTGATGCAGGTAGCTTCGATGATTGCGGCGGTAAACTGGCCAAGATCGCCATTCGCAGAGGAACTGCTGGCTCTTTGCAAACTACGCCTACCGATCAACTGACCTTTACTTGTGCAGACATTGGTCGCCAGGCTATTCAACTTTGGGTTTACGATTCACTGGGGAACGGGGGCTTCTGCACTACGTTTATCGACATTCAGGACAACGGAAAACTGTGCCCACCAACTGGAGAAACGGTTGGCAAGATCGCAGGTAGCATCCGAACTGAAACTGGGCAGCAAGTGGAGTCTGTAGCCATCAAAGCCAGCAGCAAATTGGGAGATACCAAAACCGGCCCCGATGGTACTTTTACCCTTAGTTCAGTACCACTTGGAGGCGACTATACCATTGTACCTCAGAAAGTTGAAGACCCTATCAATGGGGTAACTACAATAGATTTGGTGATCATTCAAAAGCACATCCTCGGATTGGCGGATTTGAAAACACCTTACCAATACATCGCTGCGGATGTGGATAAGTCGGGCAATATTTCTACTCTTGACCTGATTCGCTTGCGCAAGTTGATCCTCAACATGGAAACCAACCTCCCGAATGGAAACACGTCCTGGCGCTTTATTGATGCCAACTACAAGTTTCCAAGTGGAGTGGATCCGCTCAAAGCGCCTTTCCCTGAAGCAAAAAACCTCAACAACTTTTTGTCGAAAGAAGGCCGGGCGGATTTTATTGGGGTTAAAATAGGTGACGTCAACATGAGCGCCAAACCCAATAGCTTGATCAATACCGATGGACGAACCACCAATGGCGAGCTCATCGTAGAAACCAACAACCAAACTTTTGCAGCAGGTGAAGAAGTCAGCGTTGAATTTACCGCCGAGCAAGTTGCCAAAATACAAGGCTTCCAATTTACCCTCGATTTTGACCGCCACCTCTTGCAACTGCTGGATTCTGAAAACGGAGAATTGCCCCTTTGGACTCAAGCCAACCT
>NZ_JBBAKG010000149.1:0-11573 GCF_040403615.1 Haliscomenobacter sp.
AATGGAGTAAGTGGTCATTTGTTTTGTTTTTAATCTTTTGTGATTGTTTTTTATTGCTTACGGTGTTGCGATTTTTCCTTCTGCCTCATCTGAAAACGTTTTCAAATAACGTTATCGCTAACACGTTAGCGTATTTGTAAAGTTACGAATTTTCGGGTCTCATTTGCTGCGAATCCAACTCATTTTCGGCCAAAACAAAAGTATTCGGGCGTACTCAAAGAGTCGTTGGTTGAATGGTACACTTTTAGTGAATAATGACATTTTTCTGTCTACCGCTCAACCATACTTTCATTCTTGGCATTGCATGCCGAACGAAGGCTTAGGGGCGATAAAAAAATAAGTGATCATTTTGCCCCACTACCAAGTTGTTAGTGGCAGTTAAAATTTTATTCTGTATTCTAAATTCGCTACAAAACTTCTTGTCAAACCATCTGGTCTAGCATCTCTCACGATAAACGGTATTCCAACATTAAGTTGAATTGTGCTTTTACTAGTTAGTTCACAGTCTAAATAAACATTACCATTTAGCGTAAGTCCTTGCGAGCCGATAATTTCTTTTTCAACATCAAATTCAGCTGTGTACTTGTCATTTGTCAAGTGATAGATTGGCAAAAGACTTGGTGTCAATTTAAATTTAGGGGTAATATTTAAGGGGTAGGAAACTCGTAATAAAACATCTCCAGCTCTTTGGAATTTATTGGTTGATTGAAATGTTCTCAGTTTAGAATTAATTGGATAACTCGTTGCAATAAATTGATTGTCATTTTGTGTCAATGGTTGTTGAATGGCAGCTACAAATTGGATTTTCTTAATTACATATCCAATTCCGAATATTAGGTCAAATGTTCCCAAACTTGCCTGATAGTCCATTGGCAGAGGAAGATTGTCATTGGTTTTATCTGCTATTGATAGTGGTATTTTTGCCCCTAACGTAAATTTTAATCTTTCATTTGCTTTATAGTTGGTGTTTACAAAAACGTCTGAAAGTCCGAATATAGATATTCCATTTCCACCTTGAGCAATTGTTGTCAGTTTGGCATCAAGTCCAAATTTCTCATTAAATTGTCGGTTATACTCAAAATAAACACCGTAAACTGAAATTGAGTTATCAGCACTCCCATAAAAAGCTCCTATTTTGAGTTGGTTATTCAAAACTTCTGTGCTGTCAGTACTATTAGGTTTAAAACTGTTGATAGTACAAAAGCCAGCGTCACTACATCCTTGTCCATACGAAATGTTAACACTCAAAGCGTATAAGGCTGTTGCAATAAATAAATAATTCAATTTTTTCATATAAATTTTTTATTGTTGTGTGTGTCATTAATTGCCACACACGCGCTACGGCTTTGCGTAGTTCCGAAAAATAATTGAGCGAAGGGGGTATTTTTTTTTCGGAACTTTGCAAAACGTCAGTTGTATGACACCCAAAAGTTCTGTTCAACCCTGCCTGCCTTCTTAGCATTGCGTACCGATCGATGGCTTAGTTGTTGGCAATAGTTTTATTCTGTCCACAGGTTGCCTATTGAATACGTTTTTGCTTGTCCGCTAATTATAACTCGGTCGCCCTTGTCTTCACAAAAAAGTTTTCCAACTCGTTCAGAAACCTGAAGTGCTTTAAGTTCTTTTTTGTTAAGCCTTGTCGCCCAAAAGGGAATTAAAGAACAATGTGCCGAACCTGTTACTGGGTCTTCTAAAATTGATGCCTGTGGTGTGAAAAATCTTGAAACAAAATCACAGTTATCGCCCGTTGCTGTTACAATTACTCCACCTGGGTCAAGGTTTATTTGGTCAAAAAGCTGCCTGTCAATTTTGATATTTCTAATTTCTGTTTCGTTTTCATAAACTAAAACATAATCCCTTGACTTTAAGACTTCTTTGGGCTTGATACTTAATGATTTTTCAATAATTTCTGGTAAGTAATCAAGTGTCGGCACTCTTGATGGGAAGTCCATTTTATAAAGATCTTTGTCCACAAAAACGGTTAAGTCGCCACTTAGTGTTTCAAAAACTATTTTGTCGCCTTTGTAATCAAGAATTGTCTTTAAGCAATGTGCAGTAGCAAGTGTGGCGTGTCCACACAAATCCATTTCAATTTCAGGCGTGAACCAACGCAAATGAATTTTGCCTCCCTTTTCTACGAAAAAAGCAGTTTCAGCAACTGCATTTTCCTTAGTAATTTTTAGTAAGATTTCATCTTTTAACCAATAGGTAAGAGGTACTACACAAGCAGGGTTTCCGCCAAATATTTTGTCGGTAAATGCGTCAATTTGATAAAGATTTAATTTCATTGTGATGGTCTCTAAAAATTACCGCTAACACGGAAATATGCAGGCTTGTCTCATCAGCTTTGTAAAGATAAACCAGGGACAATAAATCCCTAAGCATCTGCAATTTTTATTTTACTCGACTGGTTACGAATGGATTGATTAAAAATAGACAGCTCTTTGCCTTTCGAACCCATCCAAAATGCGCACCCTTCATTCCTCCAACACCATCACCCAGCCGCCGCCCGGCGCCAGCTTAATCGGCATTGCATCACCAGCTTTTACCGTAATCTCCCGCAGCGTATAATCCGATCCAAATCGATGTGCATTCACGCCGTCTGCGCAGACCGTAGCCCGATAGGTTTTCCCTTTGGTCAAAAAATCCAGCTTCACTACCGTTTCATAAGGCGTCCAATCGTTGATGGCGGCCAGGTACCAGCGTTTGCCGTGGCGGCGCGCCAACACCAGATGATCGCCAAGGCGGGCTTGCAATACCCGGGTTTCGTGCCAGGTGCTCGGGAAGCTGCCCAAGAGTTCCATGTATTTTGGTTCCAGCCAGGCCGCTGAAGGGTTGCCGCTGAACATTTGCAGGGGGCTTTCGTACACCAAAAACAGCGCCAACTGATGCGCCCGGGTACCTTGGGTCATCACTTTTTCCGCAATGGGGCGAAAGGTCTTTTTGGAGGCATTGTCCAGGCCGCCGGGTTCGTAGTCCATCGGGCCACTCGGCTGCCGGATGAAGGGCAACAGCAAGTCATGATCGGGCGTCACCGTTTCGCTCCAGATGTTGAATTCTGACCCCAGCGCACCTTCGCGGGTGATCAGGTGCGGATACGTACGCTGCATGCCCGCAGGCTTGTAAGCCCCATGAAACATCACCATGATCTTGTACCGCGCTGTAGCTTCCGCAATGCGCTCATAAAAATTGACCATAAACTGGTCGTCGCGATCCATAAAATCGGTCATGATGCAACGTACACCCCAACGCTGAAACTGGTGCATGGCGCTGTCCAGTTGCCGATCCAGGGTCATCGATAGCGTCCACAGGATTAGGCCCACGTTTTTCTGGCGGGCATAATCGGCAATGGTATCCAGGTTCATGCCCGGAGTGATTTTGAACAGGTCTTTCACATCGCTCCAACCGGCATCCAGCATCACATATTCCAGGCCAAAACGGGCTGCAAAATCGATGTAGTACTTGTAAGTGGCCGTATTGATGCCCGCTTCAAAAGGCACATTGTACAAATTGCTGCCGATGATCCATTCTTCGGTGCTGGTGCCGGGTTTGATCCAGTCGGTTTCTTTCAGGCGGTTGGGACTGGCCAGGCGGTACACCAGGTCGTTTTGTACCAAATCAGCGTCGGTAGGCGCAATGATCATGACCCGCCAGGGATATACGCGGGTGCCGGCGCAACGGGCAATCCAGGACTCCCGCTCCGTCACGATTTGTTGCGGAAACTCGCCCTCCGTGACCATGATTTTTTTGGGGTAAGGCGCAAACACGCCTTGCAATGCATTGCCAGTGCCTTTCTGCAAAAACATCCCAGGATAGCCCAACAGATCCGATTCTGTAAGCAAGACCTTGGGGTCGGATACCGGACTGAGCAATACCGGCGAAAACGCCAAATCTGCCGCAGGCATGGTATCCAAACGGGCAATCTTGTAAGGCGCTTCAAAACTGGTGTGAAAAATATCGGCATCGCTGCGTTTCCCTACGCTGGGATAATACAACGTTGATTGCCCCGGAAAACCAAACCGCGCCGTTTCTCCAGCGATGGTGATGCTGTCTTTAAATGCCGTGGAAAACCGATAGGCCACCCCATCGTTGTACGCCCGAAAAGTGAGGGCAAAGGATTGTTTGAACCTTATAGTCAGCTCATTGAAATGGTCGGGAATCAGGGCGCGTTTTTCTGGTACAAGGGGATAAAGGGTATCGCGTACACTGCGGCGTTCTTCTTTTTGTACGCTGGCCCGCAGGCCCAATTGGGTTCCATTGGCCAATTGTAAACCCATGCGGCAAGAATCAATAATGGTTTGGTTTTGAAATTTAACCTGAAGATCAAGCCGCGCTCCGACCTTGACGACCAGTTCAATCTGGCGGTCGGGAGAAAACAATTGGTAGGTTTGGGCATTGAGCTGGGCACAATAGACCAGTATCAAGCAAAGAAGAATAAGACGCATAACTTTATTTTTTTGCAGCTTCGCTGCGGTTTTTATCAAGGAATTTTCACCGCCAGCGACGCCGAGTACAATTCTTCCACCAAATGCACATTGAGATTGCCTTTTTGCTCATTGCGCACCTGCTTTTTCACAAAATAAACTTCGCCATTGCCTTTCACTGGATTGCCAAACGACACCAGCGGGAAGGCATATTCGCCACTGGTGGATGGCCCCTGGATGGTCACGGTTGAAGTTTGCCCAGTTCGGTCGGTCAACACTGCTACCAGGCTTTCGGTTTGCTGGAGCACCCCGCCGTTGCTGATGCTGAACTGAACCTGCCCATTGAGGTCGGTCGGAAAGTCAATCTGAATATCCCCCAGTGGTTGCATAGTTAGGGTCAGGGTATGGGCCGTTCTGCGTTTGTCCTGAAAGGCAAATTTGGCCGATTGCAGGTATTCTCCGCCAAATTGGGTAGAATACCGCAATAAGTTCTCTGTAACCTGGATCTCGGTCATGTCCTTATCTATAAACCGAATCCCTTCGGGGAAACGAATGGATTTGGCCAAAGGCGTGGAGTCTCCTTCTAATAAAATGGCCTCTGCTTTGTATTCTTTTTCGGGTTGTAGGTAGCGTACAAAGAGGTCTACCGTTTGTTTGGGCAAATCATCCCTGTGTTCGGCCAATCGACAAGCGGTAATGTTCAATCCAATGATAGCAAGTACAGTGATGTAGACAAATTTATTCATGATTCGTAGTTATTGTGTTTTGTGTTTGGCGTTCTCCTGAGCGCTTAAAATACGACCCTTTGCGCTAAGCAGGAAAACAATGTTTGAGCAGATTGCTAATTATTTTCACCCAAAACTGGCCAATGAATTGATTTTTACCAAATTAAATCTTGATAGCTACAAATTTTTCAAATAATTGTACAAATTACAATAATAATTTTTGCTAGATTTGAGTGCGATTGAATCTGCTTACCTGGATTTTATACCCACAGAAGATCAGTTCTGCAAATTGAGTACACCTTTTTCATTCTAACTGCCATGCAACACAACTTTCTTTATTGTTTGCTCCTAATATCCTCTTGGGCTTTTGGCCAGGAAAACCAAACCTTGAAGCTTTGGTACAACCAACCTTCAGGCAATAAATGGGAAAATGCGCTCCCCATCGGAAATGGTCGTCTGGGCGCCATGGTCTATGGCAATGTAGACAAAGAAACCATTCAGCTCAACGAACACACGGTGTGGAGCGGCAGCCCCAACCGCAATGACAACCCTGCATCTTTGGACTCACTTGCTGAAATCAGGAAATTGATTTTTGAAGGAAAACACAAAGAAGCGGAAAGACTAGCCAATCGGGTCATCATCACCAAAAAGTCGCATGGGCAAATGTTCCAGCCCGTCGGCAGCCTTCATCTCTCCTTCGCAGGCCATGAAAAATACAGCAATTATTACCGCGAACTGGACATCGAAAAAGCCGTAGTCAAGACCTCCTACACCGTTGATGAGGTTACCTATACGCGGGAAGTTTTGGCATCTTTTCCCGATCGGGTGATCGTAATGCGGCTCACGGCCAGCAAAGCTGGAAGTCTCTCTTTTTCTGCCAACTACTCCTCCCCCCAGCGCAAAAAAGTCTTCGCCACCACCCCTACTAAAGACCTGACCATCACGGGCACCACCAGCGACCACGAAGGAGTAAAAGGTTTGGTCGAATTTAAAGGCATCACCCGCATCAAACTGGAGGGTGGCAGCCTGAGTTCCAACGATACTTCGCTTATTGTAAAAGGAGCCAATTCAGCTACCATCTTTATTTCGATCGCCACCAACTTCAACAATTACAAGGACATCAGCGGCGATGAAGAAAAGCGGGCTGAAGAATATTTGAACAAAGTCTATCCCAAAACTTATGCCGCCATCCTGGCTGGACACATTGCGGCCTACCAAAAATATTTCAAGCGGGTCAAACTCAATTTGGGCAGCACTCCCGCCGCCAATTTGCCGATCGACGAGCGCCTTAAAAACTTCAGCAGTACCAATGACCCCCATCTGGTCAGTTTGTATTACCAGTTTGGCCGCTATTTGTTGATTTCTTCCTCCCAACCCGGCGGCCAGCCCGCAAACCTGCAAGGCATCTGGAACAATCGCCTCAACCCACCCTGGGACAGCAAGTACACCATCAACATCAACACCGAGATGAACTACTGGCCCGCCGAGCGTACCAATCTCGCCGAGCTGCATCAACCACTCCTGGAGATGGTCAAAGAACTCTCAGTAACCGGACAAGAAACCGCCAGAACCATGTATGGCACCCGCGGCTGGATGACCCACCACAACACCGACATCTGGCGCATCAATGGCGCAGTTGATGGTGCCTTTTGGGGCATGTGGACCGCAGGAGGTGCCTGGCTCACCCAACACCTTTGGGAGCATTACCTCTACAATGGTGATAAAACGTATTTGGCCAGTATTTACCCTGCGCTCAAAGGAGCCGCTCTGTTTTATGTTGATTTTTTAATTGAACACCCAAAGTACAAATGGTTGGTAGTCAGTCCAGGCAACTCTCCTGAAAATGCGCCCAAAGCGCATGGAGGTTCCTCCCTGGATGCAGGAACAACGATGGACAACCAGATTGTCTACGACGTTTTTAGTTCGACCATTCGTACTGCCCAGTTGTTGGGTAAGGATGCCGCTTTTGTAGATACCCTGAAACAAATGCGCAGCCGCCTGGCCCCCATGCACATTGGTCAACACAACCAGCTGCAAGAGTGGCTAGACGATGTGGACGCCCCCGATGACCATCACCGCCACGTATCGCATTTGTACGGTTTATTTCCTTCCAACCAAATTTCCCCCTACCGTACCCCTGAGCTATTCGCTGCTTCCCGCAATACCCTACTCCAACGGGGCGATGTATCCACAGGTTGGAGCATGGGCTGGAAGGTGAACTGGTGGGCCAAATTGCAGGATGGGAATCATGCCTACAAATTGATCCAAAACCAACTGACTCCACTGGGTGTAAATCCCGATGGCGGCGGCACCTACAACAACCTCTTCGATGCGCACCCACCTTTCCAAATTGACGGCAATTTTGGCTGTACCTCGGGCATCACCGAAATGTTGCTGCAAAGTTCTGATGCGGCCGTACATGTATTGCCCGCACTACCAGATGTATGGCCAAATGGCAGCATTACCGGGCTGCGGGCCTGGGGCAGTTTTGAAATCGTAGACTTACAGTGGAAGGACGCCAAGGTGGCCAAATTGGTGGTAAAATCCACCCTGGGTGGCAACCTGCGCTTGCGGGTACCCAATGCCTTGAAATTGAGCTATGGGGCAAGTTTGAAAGTAGCTACGGGTAAAAACCCCAACCCCTTTTATCAAACTGAAGAGACACCAGCGCCGATTGTTTCTGAAAAATCTACGATCAAAGCACTGGAGTTAAAAGCAACGCTACTGTATGATTTGCCTACGCAGAAAGGAGGGATTTATACTCTGGTGGGACAATAATAGGTGAACATTTTTTAAAATTTAGAAACACACTACCATGCATAAACTATATCAAACCATCTTCATCGTACTCTTTGCCAGCCAAATGGGCCAGGCTCAAATCACCATTCCCAATCCGATCCTGAACGGGTTTTATCCCGATCCAAGCATCACACAGGTAGGCAAGGATTATTACCTCGTCACTTCCACTTTTTCCTACTTCCCTGGTATTCCGGTGTTTCACAGTAAGGATTTGAAAAACTGGAAACAAATCGGCAATGTCATCCACCGCAATTCCCAGATGGATTTTATGGGGGAACGTTTGACCCGAGGCTTGTTTGCCCCTTCCATCAGTTACCACAAAGGTACTTATTACGTGGTTTGCACCGACATTGACCACGATGGCAATTTTGTCGTAACTGCCAAAGACCCCGCCGGGCCTTGGAGTGACCCAATGAAAATTCCACAGGTGCGCGGCATTGACCCATCCATTTATTTCGATGACGACAAAGCCTACATCGTGTACAACAGCGATGCCCCCGACCGCAAACCCTTATACTCAGGCCACCGCACGGTCAGGGTGCAGGAGTTTGACCCCGTAGCCCTGAAGGTGGTCGGTGAAGAAATACAACTGATCAATGGTGGTGTCGACATTACCAAAAAACCAGTCTGGATTGAAGCGCCACACTTCCTAAAAAAGAATGGCTGGTACTATTTGTATGCAGCGGAAGGAGGCACTTCCGTCAATCACTCAGAGGTGGTTTTGCGCAGCAAATCGATTTTGGGCCCCTTCGTGCCTTACGATCAAAACCCGATTTTGACGCAGCGCGATTTACCCGCTGATCGTAAGAATCCGGTTACTTCCGCTGGACACGCCCAGTTTGTAGAAGGCCCCGATGGCAAAACCTACGCCATTTTTTTGGCGGTAAGGCCTTATGAAGGCGACTTTTACAACACTGGCCGGGAAACTTTCATCGCTCCCGTGGAATGGAAAAACGACTGGCCCATCATCAATCCTGATCACAAGGAAATCCAATACTCCTACACGGCCAAGTTCAAAGAGGTAAAACAAAAAAACGCTTTGCCACAAGCGGGTAATTTCCAGTACACCCTACCTTTTGAAAAAAACCTCGACCCCGCCCTATTGTTCATGCGCAAAATCGACAGCAGTTCTTTTTCCTTGTCCAAAAAACAGGGACTAACCCTGAATCTGAAGCCTGAGACGGTGATGGATTTCAGCAATCCTTCTTTCATCGGCAAACGCCAGCAACACTTGAACAGCACCGCAGAAACCGCTTTGAGTTTCTCGGCCACTGCGGAACATGAAAAAGCAGGTTTGGTGATTCTTCAGGATGAAAAACATTTTTACTACTTGTGCAAATCCCAGTCGCAGGGCAAAGCGGTCGTTCAGTTGTATCAAAGTTTGACCAAGGAAAAAGCCATGGAATTGCTTGCTGAAATTCCGGTGAAAGCCTCAGCAAAATCAGTGGGCTTGCGCATCAGCTCGGCGGGCGATACCTACAGTTTTTACTGTTCGGAGGATTTTAAAAGTTGGCAGCCGCTGAAAGAAAAAGTAGACGCCAAATTCCTCAGCACCAAAGCGGCAGGAAGTTTCATCGGCTGTTTGTACGGGATGTACGCCACTTCTTCAGGTGAAACAACTACCAACTCTGCTTCTTTTAAATACCTGAAATATGGCGGAAATGACCCCATGTTCAAATAGCAGGGCACCACTATAAACTATAAACAAACAGCATTTTGATTTCACCACGAAGTCACGACGAACACGACGTTTTGCACGCCTTCGGCGTAAAGCGGCATTAATTAGGAGAACGGATGACACTGATTAGAACGGATCAATTTTTCGGTTACCTGAATTCTATCCGTTCTAATCTGTTCTAATCCGGGTCATCCGTTCTCCTATTGTTGTCGCTTTGCTTAAGATGCGCAGCATCGCAAGCGCGCGTAGCGCAAACGTTGTGTTCGTCGTGACGTCGTGGTGAAATTCTCTTTTGGCGAAGCCAAAAAATCTATTTCAACATGAAGTCCTACATTTTCGTTTTCATTTTCCCTCTGCTGGCTGCTCAGTGTTTACTGGCCCAAACCAAACCCGCCCAAAACCCCGTCATCTTTGCCGATGTACCCGACCTATCCATGATCCGCGTAGGCGAAACCTATTACATGAGCAGCACCACCATGCACCTGAGTCCCGGCCTGCCGATCATGAAATCCAAAGACCTGATCAACTGGCAAATGGTCGGCTATGCCTACGATACCCTGACTACCGTAGATGCCATGACCCTCAACAATGGCAAAAGCACCTACGGCAGAGGTTCCTGGGCCAGCAGTATTCGCTACCATCAGGGGACTTATTATGTTACCACTTTTGCCCAAACTTCGGGCAGAACCCATATTTATACCACCAAAGACATCGAAAAAGGCCCTTGGAAAGCCATTTCTTTTAAACCCTCTTACCACGACCATACCCTCTTTTTTGACGACGACGGCCGGGTTTACCTGATTTACGGTGTAGGCAAATTGAAAATGATTGAACTCAACGCCGATTTGTCGGGCGTAAAACCCGGTACGACCGAACAGGTTTTGATCGAAAATGCCAGCCTGCCAGCCGGAAACAACATCATGCTACAATCAGAAGGTTCTCAACTCTTCAAAGTCAATGGAAAATACTACCTCTTCAACATCGTCTGGCCACGCGGTGGCATGCGAACCGTATTGATTCATAGAGCGGATAAAATCACTGGCCCTTGGGAAGGCAAACTGGCCTTGCAGGATTTGGGAGTAGCGCAAGGTGGACTCATCGACACACCAGATGGCCAGTGGTACGCTTACCTTTTCCGCGATTATGGAGCAGTGGGGCGCATTCCTTATCTGGTGCCGGTAAAATGGGAAGACGGCTGGCCAATCCTGGGAATAGATGGCAAAGTACCCGAAACCTTGAATCTTCCGGCCAGCACGGGGCTGATTCCGAATCTGGTCCATTCAGATGAATTCAGCCGCCAAAAAGGAGACCCTGCTCTACCCCTGGTCTGGCAATGGAACCACAACCCCGAGAACTCACTTTGGTCGCTTAAAGCCCGAAAAGGTTACCTCCGCCTGCAAACCGGGCGGCTTGACACTTCCTTTTTCCTGGCCAGAAACACCTTGACCCAACGCAGCATCGGTCCGGAATGCTCTGGATCTACAGCCCTGGATGTTTCCAACTTGAAGGAAGGCGATTTTGCAGGCTTGTGCCTTTTGCAAAAAAACTATGGTTTGCTGGGGGTTAAAGTCATCAGCGGCCAAAGGCAAATTGTGATGATCAATGCCGGATCGGGCAAACCCGTGGAAGCGCAGCGTGTGCCTTTGAAAGGCAACAAAGTCTACTTTAAGGCCGAGTGCAATTTCAGGGATAAAAAGGATGTAGCCAACTTCTTCTACAGTTTGGATGGCAAGTCATGGAATCCAATTGGTGAGCAATTGAAGATGTCGTACACCCTCCCTCATTTTATGGGATACCGCTTTGGCTTGTTTAACTACGCTACGCAACAAGTGGGAGGCTATGCAGATTTTGATTATTTCCACATCGAGGATAAAATCTCAAAATAAGCTTGACAAATAAACTATAAACAACAAACTTAGACATGAAAAAACTATTGTTCACAATCGC
>NZ_JBBAKG010000150.1:0-11444 GCF_040403615.1 Haliscomenobacter sp.
TTCAAAGGTAAGACAGAAAAAAAGTTTACAAAAATTTAAATCAATGTATAAACATTAATTGTCTTTACAACGTTATCTTTGCATCATTCAATTTCGCAACCCTTAAAACGAAAAGCATATGGCAACCTGGACTATCGATCCAACACACTCAGAGATCACTTTCAAAGTTCGTCACTTGATGATTTCAACGGTGAAAGGCAATTTTGGCACATTCGAAGCAAGCCTTGAAGGCGACGAAGGCAATAACTTTGCGGATGCAAAAGTTAGCTTTTCTGCGGATACGGCTTCTATTTCAACGGGTCTCGAACAGCGTGATGGCCACCTGAAATCGGCTGAGTTTTTTGCTTCAGAAGAATTCCCAAAATTGACTTTTGTATCCACAGGCGTGGAAACAACTGGTGACAAAACCTTCAAACTGCACGGTGACCTGACCATTCGGGACATCACCAAGCCAGTGATTTTAGATGTGGAATACCACGGCACCATGGGCGATTTTTATGGCAACACCAAAGCTGGTTTTGACATCAAAGGCAGCATCAGCCGTGCAGAATTTGGCTTGAGCTGGAACGCCGTAACCGAGGCAGGTGGCGTAGTAGTAAGCGACGAAGTGAAACTGGAGCTGGACATACAAATGACGAAGAACTAGTTATGAGTTATGAGTTATGAGTTATGGCACACAATCTTACACAGCTAGGTAGAATTGTGTGCAGCTCATAATTCATAACTCATAACTCCGTCACATTGGTCTTCCGGCAATGTATCCTTCCAGCGATGAGACCAGGTTTTGGTATTGGGTCAGGATGGCCCTGAAAATGTCGGAGGAAGAAATCATACCCTTTACCTGCTCGCCGACCACTACGGGCAGGTGCCTGAAGTGTTTTTCAGTCATCAGCGTTAGGCATTCTTCAATCCGGGTCTGAGGAGATACCGTTATCACGGGTGAAGTCATCAAGTCTTTGACCATCGACTCCTTGGATGGTCGGCCTTTTAGAATACCCCGGCGGGCATAATCCCTTTCTGAAAAAATTCCAACCAATTTATCTCCTTCCATCACCAGCAATGCACCGATATTGTGCTTTTCCAGTTCCTCAAGCGCGTGAAATACCATCGTATCCGGCGAAACGGAGAGGATTTCATTTTTGAGTTTCTGATCCAAAATCTGTTGTACTTTCATGTTAAGGTTAATTTGAGGTGCCGTGGCGTATTTCATCCAATAATAGCCCTTTTTTAGACAAGAGAAAAGGGCATTTACTAAATCAAGAGATAATTTTTTTTGAATTTATTTTGCAAGTCGCCCACAAGGCTTTAAGCAATATTTGTGCATCTTACATTTACATTCTACCATCAACAGATCGCAAATTCCAATTGACATGAAGAAACTGCTTTTTTTGCTCCTAACTTTGAGTCAGGGACTGATTTGGGCACAAGCTCCCGACCACAACATGTACTATGCTCAACCCGCCAATTTGTTTGAAGAGGCCTTGGTGCTTGGCAATGGCCGGATTGGTGCCACGGTGCACGGCAGCATCAAATCCGACAAAATTTTCCTCAACGAGACCAGTTTATGGGCTGGCGGCCCGGTGAACCCTAACATGAACCCTGAAGCCTATAAGAACCTACCGGCCATACGCGAGGCACTGCGCAATGAAAACTACCGCCTGGCCGATAGCCTCAATCAAAAATTGCAAGGCAAATTTTCGGAATCCTATGCCCCTCTGGGTACGATGTACATCGACATGGGGCACGGTGAAAGCGCCAACAATTACCGCAGACAACTTGATTTGAGTACTGCTGTATCTACTACCAGTTACCAACAAGCTGGCGTAAGCTATGCCCGGGAATATTTCACTTCCAATCCTCAGCAGGTGATGGTGATTCGTTTGAGCGCCAGTCAGGCGGGCAAATTGAGCTTTAACCTGCGGTTCAATAGCCTCTTGCGAAACCAGGTCAAAACGGAAGCCAATGTACTGAAGATAAGTGGCCGCGCCCCCTCTCATGCAGAACCCAGTTACCGAGGCAATATGCCCAATGCCGTAGTATACGACGATCAAATCGGTATGCGCTTTTCTACTTTGATCAAAATCATCAAAGCAGACGGTAAAATTGTACGAACCGACACCACAATTGGAGTACAAGGTGGTCGTGAAGCGATCATTCTGATATCGATGGCCACCAGCTTCAACGGATTTGATCAAAATCCGGCCACGAATGGCAAAAACGAACTGGCACTGGCCAGCGAATGGCTGCAAAAAGCCGAAAAAATCAGCTACCCAACCTTGAAAGCGACCCATGTCAAAGACCACCAAAGTTTTTACAATCGCTTGGAGTTCCGTTTGGCAGGCCGCAGCAGCAACGCTACCCTACCCACCGACGAACGGCTCAAGCGTTTTGCCGAAGGCGCGAAAGATCCTGACCTGGAATTGCTGTATTTCAACTTTGGTCGCTATTTGCTCATTGCCAGCTCCCGCACTGCTGGAATACCCGCCAATTTGCAGGGCATCTGGAATGCACAATTGCGGCCACCCTGGAGCAGCAACTACACCATCAACATCAACACCGAGATGAATTACTGGCCAGCAGAATCTTGTAACCTCTCAGATCTGCACCAGCCTTTGTTGTCCTTCCTGGGCAACTTGGCCAAAACGGGCGCGGTCACTGCCAAAACCTTCTACAACGCTGGTGGCTGGTGCGCTGCCCACAATACCGACCTTTGGGCCATGAGCAATCCGGTGGGTGATTTTGGCAAAGGGTCACCCAGTTGGGCCAACTGGAACATGGGCGGTGCCTGGTTGGCTACTCACCTCTGGGAGCATTTTGACTACACCCGAGACACCGTCTGGCTCAAAAACTATGGCTATGGCTTGATGAAAGGTGCTGCGCAATTTTGTCTAGATGTGTTGGTTGACGATGGTCGAGGCAATCTGGTGACCTCACCTTCTACCTCGCCCGAAAACATCTTCATCACCCCAAAGGGTTACCACGGCGCAACCTTATATGGCGGCACTGCTGACCTGGCCATGATTCGGGAGCTTTTCCTGCAAACCATTGCTGCAAGCAAAGTCGTTGACCAAGACGCTGACTTCCGCCAAAAAATGGAACAGGCCTTGGCCAAATTGTACCCTTATCAAATTGGCAAAGCGGGACACCTCCAGGAGTGGTACTACGACTGGGCAGATGAAGACCCCAAGCACCGTCACCAATCGCACCTTTTTGGACTTTATCCTGGCCACCACATCAGTGTGGATCAAACGCCGGAATTGGCCAAAGCCTGTAAACAAACCCTGGAAGTCAAAGGGGATGAAACCACCGGATGGTCCAAAGGCTGGCGTACCAATCTTTGGGCGCGCCTGCGCGACGGCAACCGCACCTACAAGATGTACCGCGAATTAATGCGTTACGTGAGCCCAACACCCGATACCCGCTACAATGGCGGCGGCGGCGCTTATCCCAATCTGATGGATGCCCACCCTCCTTTCCAAATTGATGGAAACTTCGGCGGAACTGCGGCGGTATTGGAAATGCTCGTACAATCACAAGGCGGCGAGATCACCCTTTTGCCAGCCCTACCCGATGCCTGGGCAAATGGGGAAGTACGCGGAGTATGCGCTCGCGGTGGTTTTGTATTGAATTTGAGTTGGAGCGAAGGAAAGCTGAACAAAGTAGAAGTCTTTTCACCAAAAGGTGGCAGCACCAAAGTTAGCTATGCTGGAAAAGCCCAGACATTGAATCTAAAAAAAGGAGAGCGCAAAAGTCTAGCGTTCTAAAGAATAGCCTAAATCTTACTGAAAAAATTCGCGCAGATCTGACCAGAAAAATGGGGGGTCAAATCTGCGCGAATTTCCGATATTCAAGTGGAGATTAAATCAATCTTTCCTCGAAATCCGGTACAATATCAAACCCATTACTGCAAAGAAAAACACGCCCAATCCCTGGTATCCTGCACCGCCAATGGCGCCGGTAATGGCCTCTTCCAGGTTCACCTGAGCTATTGCATTGGCAATGTTTTCATTGACCGATAAGATGGCCACGATAACGCCCATCAAGGCGCCGCCTGCCACCAAACCAGTAGCAAATAAATTACCTTTGCTCAAGTCTTCTTCTTCTACTGCTTTGCCTTTTTTCTTGGCTGCATTGTCGGCTACCCCACGAATAATGCCTCCGATCCAGATCGGCAAAGTAGTTGATAATGGCAAGTAAGCTCCTACCGCGAAAGAGAGCGACTTCACGCCACACAATTCGACGGTGATGGCCAAAAACGCGCCGACCAAAACGAACTGCCAATCCAGGTTAAAACTCAATAAGCCTTTGATCAAGGTAGCCATCAGCGTTCCTTGAGGGGCTGGGTACTTATCGCTACCAATAGCGTGTTGAATGCCTTGGGCAAGTTGTTCTTTGGAAGGTGTATCCAGAATCTGCAAAGTTGCCCCGATGGCGATCGAAGAAACAATGGCGCCTACAAACAAGGCAATTTGCTGGTATTTAGGCGTTGCCCCAATGATGTAACCCGTTTTCAGGTCTTGAGAGGTTGCCCCCGCGTTGGCTGCTGCAATACAAATCATGCTGCCAACCACCAATACCATGGGTTCAAAAGTTTTGCCCGTCATGCCAAAACCGATGAAAATCAGCGCAGTCCCCATCAAAGTTGCGATGGTCATGCCTGATACAGGGTTGGAACTCGTGCCAATCAATCCTACGATCCGACTGGAAACCGTAACGAAAAAGAACCCAAATACGATCACCAGCATTCCGATGAGCAGTTTTCCACCGAAGGAATCGCCAGGAATTTGGGGCAATACCAGCATCAAAATCACCAGTGCCAAACTGCCGATGCCCACCACCAGGATGGACAAATCTTGCTCTGTACGCGCCCGGCTTTCATTTTTAGACCGATTTTTGAAAGAATCGATGCTCTCGCTGAAAGAAGCGGCTATGGTTGGGATGGTTTTGAGCAAGGTGATGAATCCACCCGCTGCCACTGCACCTGCTCCAATCTGGCGCACATATGCCCGGTAAATGGCAGCAGCGATGTTGCCAAAGGATTGGGTAGCCGGATCCCAATTTCCAGGGCCGCCAGCCGTTGCCAAATCGGCCAGATAGCCCAATTTGATCAATTGGGTAGCAATGATTTCGGTAGGAACTAAAGTAGCAAGCAACGGAATCAGGCCAAGCCAGGCCAAAACCCCACCAGCCACCAGTACGCCTGCAATTTTGGGTCCAATGATGTACCCTACGCCCAGGTATTCCGGGGTGATTTCTCCGTTTACGGTTGCGCCAGGAAAGTACTTGTGCGTAGCCTTGGTCACCCAGGTTGGGGCTTCGGCTATGACATGGAATACTTTTTGCAAAAGCGCATAAACAAAGGCCACACCAAGCCCTTGATAGGCCGTTTTGGCAAAATCTCCGCCTTTTTCTCCTGCAATCAAAACTGATGCGCAGGCAGTTCCTTCTGGATACGGCAGGTTCTTGTGCTCCTTGACGATCAACGAGCGCCTGAGCGGGATCATCATCAGCGTACCCAACACTCCTCCAAAAACGGCGAGGGTAAAGATGGTGGAGTACTTGAAATATTGATCTCCCACCGCAGGGTCAGACAAAAACAGAAAGGCAGGAATGGTAAAAACAACCCCAGCTGCAATAGATTCGCCCGCAGATCCGGTAGTCTGGATGATGTTGTTTTCGAGAATGGTCGTCCCCAAAAAGCGACGCCCCAATGAAATGGCCAATACCGCAATGGGAATGGAAGCAGAAACGGTAAGTCCAGCTTTTAGGGCCAGGTATACCGTGGCAGCACCAAAAATAATACCGAAAACTGCCCCCAGCACGATGGCACGAACGGTAAATTCTTTGACGTTGGTCACTTCAGCCGGAATATAAGGCCGAAATTGATCTTGTTTGTGGTTTTCCATGAATGAGTGGTTAGGACAAAGGTGTTTAACCAGTTAACATATGTCACCAAATGGTATTTGGCAATTTCAGGGGAAAAGATAATATCATTTTACAATAAAATTAAAGCAATCGCTTAAGTATTTCCATCAAGCGTTTACTGGTGTTTTCCTTAGAGAAAGGCTCAAGCTCGGTGGAAGCTCTTTCGGCAATGGGAAGGTAGGCTTGTTCATTTACCCATTCAAGCAATAATTGCGCCAATTCATCGGCATTCTGGTAACGTTGCGTAAGCTGATTTAAAGCGGGATGTAAGGGATAAAAATTGGGCAGCAAGGTAGGCTTTCCAAACCGCAACAGGTCATTGATTCCGCCACTAATCGTGGTTTTGCCGTACCACTCCTGGTAAATACCAAACTGGATCGAGGCTTTCAAGGGAAGAATCAAAAAATCGGCCAGCTGGAGTTGCGCGGTATAGGTGGCTTCATCAATACTGTTTTCAAAGGTTTGAATGTGAACCTGTTTAAATGTACGTTGGCCCATCAATTGGAACAAGCCCCTGGCACGTGAAGTACCTGCGTTCCCCAAAAAGATCAACTCAATGGGTTGCTTTAACTTTCCATCCACGAGCTTTAATGCTGCAAACAGCATATTAAAATCACGGGTTAAAGCAGAGACGGTTCCTGGGACGACAATCTGTATCGTTACATTCAAAGGAGGTGAGACAGAGGAGTAATAAACAGATGGCAGGTCAATTGTACTTAGTTTTGCAGGCAAATATGGCTGCATAAATTCGGTTATCAGCGGGTCAAGAAAAGCGCAGCCGTAAAAATTGTGCAGCATTTTGCGCTGAAAATACCCTTCGCGAAGCCAAACCGAACGAATCCAGCGCAAGCCATCTTTGAAACTGCGAATTTGAAGGCTTTTTGATCTGGCAAAAAAGAAATTTCCCTTGTGGATCAACAAAATCGTTTTGGGAAGAAAGCGCTGTTGGGCAAAAAAGGCGAAATTGGAAACCAAAGTGGTGAAAATCAAAACCTCACACGTGTCAACCTCACGCTTGTGGCGGGTGATGAAAACAGGAATGGATTCCTTAGGAAATTTGGGATAGCGTTTTAATTTGGAATCCGTCATCCAGTCCACAGGCCAAGGCTCCAGCATATAAGCAGGTGCAAAGACTTTTATTTCAACGGATTGCATGCGCAATAGGTCGATCAAACCGAACAAGACTTCCTGGTGTTCTTGCAGTTCAACGAGCGCGATGGATCTCATGCAATTGTTTTTCTGATTCGGTTACGCCATAATTCGGTTACGCCATATTTTTTTTGCGTTCAGCTTTTTCCCAAAGTACAGTTTGTCGCCCTTTGATCAAGCGCAAGAAGCCCAAAAACACCGAATAATTCATCACGCAGAAGTAGTAAGGAATAAAGAAGGCTTTGATCTTGAGTTGGCGGCGTTCAAAAATCCAGCCCAATCCCGCCAGGAGGTAAAAAATGATTTGCAGACCAAAAATTACCTGATACAAGAGACTGCCCCCCAAAGCCAGTGCCGAGTTGCTCAGCAGAATAATGGGCAAGGCCAAAGGTGCCAAAGTCCAACGCAATACTTTATGCGAAAAAAACTGCCAACTGAATATGCCGTACTGAAACGGATTGAGCAGATCCCGCAAACGCCAGGAAGCTTGCAAGCCACCTGCTGAGATGCGGATTTTACGCTTGAGCTCTTCAGCCACTGAAGCTGAAGAATTCTCTACCGCGTAGGCATCGGCAGCGTAGGCAATGCGGTAGCCTTTGCGCAGGACGGTCATTGTTAGGTAAAAATCTTCGATCAAGGTATCTTTGGGAATGTTTTCGTACAGTTCGGTGCGAATCGAAAACAGTTCTCCGGCGGCTCCTACTGCGGAATACAATTCTCCGTCCCAACGCTTGAGCAGGCTCTCGTAGCGCCAGTAAATACCCTCTCCGGCACTGCTTGCTTCGTCTTTGCTGGCGGTATTGATGCGTTTTTCGCCCGCCACTGCACCCGTTTTGAGGTCGGCATAATGCTTGACCAAATTGAGCATAGCCTGCGCATTCAGGGTGGTATTGGCATCGGTAAACACCACGATGGGCGTCTCTACCAAAGGCATGACTCGCTCTACAGCAGCCAGTTTCCCCCGGCGTTCTGGCTCATGAAGCACCTGAAAATGAGCACCTTCTGGAATAGGATAGTCTCGTGCTTTTTGCGTGGTAGCGTCGTTGGAACCATCGGTTACCAACAAAAAATGGAGTTTGCCTTGAGGATACTCTAACTCAAATCCGTTGCGGATTTTTTCTTCAATCCAATCTTCTTCATTGAATGCAGCAACCAGTAGCGTAACTGCTGGTAATTCATTAACTTTGGTTAACTCTTTACTCGGATAGAGTTTTCTCAAAACATACAAGATTAATCCATACCCTATATAAGTATAAAGCACCAAGCATACATTTGACCAAAAGACCCAATTAAGCATAACTTAAATTATTAATTTATACTGCTAAGGTAAGGATAAAAATGTAACTTTGTAATACCCTAAATGAACGTGTATGAACTTCCTATTCAAAAATGCAACTGCGGCTCGAGGAGTCCAGGTTACCCCCTCAAATCTATCCTTCATTTTTGTACTACTTTGCGCAACCATTGGCGCTTTTGTCGTCGCCCAAAAATTTTCTGAGCTGTATATTTTTTTTTCTATTCCGCCGATTGCAATGATAATGGTTTTAAATATTCCGTCATTCCCGCCTAAAGTCCAAACAGCTATTGGTATTATCTCAGTTTTGGTAGCCGCATGGCTATTGTATGCTGTGCTTGATACAGAGGGAGTCGCCTACCAAATTCAGGGAATGAGTACCGAGGGGTGGTACAAATTTAGAACATGCGTTGTCGCTTTGCCTTGTCTGTGCATTTTGCTCCGCATCGTAGGCGTGAATCCCAGTCGAATCAATATTTTGTTGTTCAGTATACCTATGGTCGTTTGTGCAGGGATATCCGTTTATGCACTGCGGGTGATTTTGGAATAAAAAAAAGCTTGCCCCTTTCATTTGGAACAAGCTTTGCGGCAAACCGAGACTGGTAAAACCAGCCTCAATTTTATATTTTTTTCAACCGAAATCTATTCGTTGATGGCTTTTACCCCTGGAAGCTCTTTGCCTTCCAGCAGTTCGAGCATTGCGCCGCCACCTGTAGATACATAGCTAACCTGATCGGCAAGTCCCATTTGGTTTACTGCCGCGACAGAATCACCACCACCAACCAAAGAGAATGCACCATTGGCAGTTGCCTTGGCTACTGTTTCTGCGATGGTTTTGGTGCCTGTTGCAAAGTTTTCGAATTCGAAAACGCCCATTGGGCCATTCCACAACAGTGTTTTTGATTCCAGAATGGTTGCACTGAACAAGGCACAAGCCTTTTCGCCAATGTCCAAGCCCATCCAACCTGGTTCGATGGCATTGCTGGCCGCTACCTTGCGATTGGCGTCGTTGCTGAAAGCATCGGCTACCAAAGAATCTTCAGGAAGCAATAATTTCACCCCTTTAGCCGCAGCTTTAGCAATCAACTGGTTGGCTAATTCGAGGCGGTCATCTTCACAAAGAGAGTTGCCAATTTGGCCACCCTGTGCTTTCATAAAAGTATAAGCCATGCCTCCACCAATGATCAGGTTGTCGACGTAGTCCAACATGCGGTCCAACAACAGAATTTTATCCGACACTTTTGCACCGCCAATGATGGCAGTAAGCGGGTGCTCTGGGTTGTTGAGGATGCGGTCGGCACTTTCCAATTCGGCTTTCATCAAAAAGCCAAAACCTTTGTTTTCTGGGGTAAAAAACTGGGCTACTGTGGTGGTAGAAGCATGCGCACGGTGGGCAGATCCAAAGGCATCGTTGACGTATACGTCTCCATATGTTGCCAATTCTTTGGCCAGTGCTACGTCCCCTTTTCCCTCGCCTTTCAAAAAGCGGGTATTTTCCAAAATCAGTACTTGTCCGGGCTGCAGTGCTGCCGTCATGGCTGCTGCTTTGGGGCCTACAAATTCTTCGCAAAATGCGACAGGTACACCCAACAACTCGGCAGTATGGGCGACGGTATGTTTCATCGTGAAACGTTCAACATCGATGGAGCCATCGGGAAGTAGCTTTTCATCGGGGCGTCCCAGGTGAGACATCAAGATAGCAGATCCACCATGCTCGAGAATGTACTTGATGGTTGGGATTGCTGCCCGGATGCGGGTATCATCCGTAATCGCAAAGGTCTTTTTGTCCAGGGGAACGTTGAAATCCACCCGCACCAATGCGCGTTTATTGGAGAAGTTGATGTGTTGCATTTGATTTTGGTTTTAGGGGTTTAAGGGTTTAGGGTTCAGTATCTACTTACCAAACCCTAAAACCCAAAAAACTTAAATACGGGTAGCCAAATCTGCCAAACGAGCCGAGTAACCAGCTTCGTTGTCGTACCAGCCCACCACTTTCACCAGGTTTCCGTTAACCATGGTCATGTCCATGTCGAAGATACAAGAGTGAGGGTTGCCTACGATATCAGCAGAAACGATAGGATCTATACAATATTCCAGGATTCCATTCAGATAACCTTCAGAAGCAGCTTTAAACGCAGCGTTGATTTCTTCTACCGTCGCCGTTTTGGTCACTACTGCAGAAAAGTCTGTTACAGAACCAGTAATGGTAGGTACGCGCATGGCGTTGCCATTCAATTTGCCTTTCAGGTGTGGCAATACCAAACCAACTGCAGAAGCAGCACCAGTGCTGGTTGGCACGATGGAAACCGCAGCAGCACGAGCACGACGCAAGTCAGAGTGAGGGGCATCCTGCAAACGCTGATCAGCGGTGTAGGCGTGAATGGTGGTCATGAAGCCCTTTTCGATGCCCAACAAATCGTCCAATACCTTTACCATCGGCGCAAGGCAGTTGGTGGTACAAGACGCGTTGGAGTAAATGTGCTCATCTGCGCTGATCTTCTCCTGGTTAACCCCCAATACGATGGTTGGCAGGTCTCCTTTAGCAGGAGCAGAGATCACCACTTTCTTGGCTCCAGCGTTAAGGTGCTGGCCAGCTTCTTCTTTGGTTGTAAAACGACCTGTAGATTCAATCACTACATCGATGTTCAGATCGCCCCAAGGCAATTTATTGGGGTCTCTCTCGGCCAAGGCAAGAATTGCCTTTCCATTGATGTGGATGTATTTATCATCAGCCGTCACTGTTCCATCGAACTTGCCTTGTGCAGAGTCGTACTTGAACAAGTGTGCCAAGGTTGGATTGTCAGTGAGGTCATTGATAGCAACGACTTCTACGTCGTTCATCTTCAGGAGGTTGCGCAGGGTAATTCTACCGATGCGTCCAAATCCGTTGATAGCAATTCTCTTTGCCATTGGTGGATGTGTTTGATTTGATGAGTAATAGTTGGTGTATAGTGAACACTCATTTGCGCTTGTTCAGCTTGGTATAGATTGGTAAGGGCTTTAGGTATGACGCAAAAAATAACTTCCCGATTTTTTTAGAGGCTTTTGAATAGGAAGCTCACTTGAAATGAACCGT
>NZ_JBBAKG010000151.1:0-11209 GCF_040403615.1 Haliscomenobacter sp.
AAACCTCAGCAAAATCAACCACCATGGTAAACGCGCCTCCTCCATCGTGAAAGGCATGCTCGAGCACTCGCGGGCAAGTACGGGTGTCAAAGAACCCACCGACCTCAACGCCCTGGCCGATGAATACTTGCGCCTGGCTTATCACGGCTTGCGGGCTAAAGACAATAGTTTCAACGCGGCGATGGAAACGCATTTTGATCCCGATTTGCCTAAAATCGAAGTGATTCCTCAAGACATTGGACGGGTGCTGTTGAATTTGATCAACAATGCTTTTTATGCAGTTGCTGAGCGAAGCCGAAGTACGGTGAATGATAAGGCAAAGCAAGGGATTGAGGGTTATGCCCCTGCCGTAACCGTTAGCACCCGGAGGCTGAGCGTAGCCGAAGCCGAAAACGCCATCGAAATCAGCGTCAAAGACAACGGTAACGGCATCCCTGACGCGATCAAAGACAAGATTTTCCAGCCGTTTTTCACTACTAAACCTACCGGGCAGGGAACGGGGTTGGGGCTGAGTTTGGCGTACGATATTGTGACGAAGGGGCATGGGGGAAAATTGGAAGTAGAAAGCAGTATTGGCGCTGGAACAACTTTCATCATAACGCTGCAATCCACAGCAATCTAGTATTGCATGGTGATTAAGCTTAATCATTTAACACCTAATTAAACCTAAATAGAATGAAGAGCCTAGTTTATTCATTACTCTGTTTGTTATTCATGCAGATGTCTCTTTCTTTTTCCTTTGGTCAGGATCGTTCCATACACGGCTATGTCAATGACAAAAATCAGCAACCACTTGTCGGTGTTTCTGTTCAAATCCAGAACACTCAAACTGGTACCAACACCGATATCAATGGCAAATTTATCCTGCCAATCAACACCGAAAAACGCCTTGTCCTAGTCTTCACTTCGATTGGCTATTTAAAGAAAGAGATTTCAGTTAGTGTCGGCAATGGGCCGGTCACTGAAGTAAATGTCAACTTGGAAGAAGAAGTGAAAATCCTGGATGAAATGATTGTCACTGGAGTATTTGACACCAGAAAACGCATTGAATCTTCCATTGCCATTACGACCATTGATAGCAAAACATTGGATCGCATTGTGCCCAATAGTGCTGTTGAATTGCTGCGTCAAGTACCTGGGGTGTTTACCAATACTTCACGAGGTGAAATCTACAATGAGGTTGTTACCAGGGGTATGGCCTTGGGCGGAGCTTACTATTATGTCTCTATGCAGGAGGATGGATTGCCCATCATACCTGCTGCTGGCCAATACAATCCCGATCCTTTTTTGAGGGCCGATGTTACCTTAGGCCGTATTGAAGCGGTACGGGGAGGAACAGCTTCGGTACTGGGGGTAAATGCGCCTGGGGGTATTTTCAATTACATCTCTAAAACCGGTGGATCAACTTTCGAGGGGGAATTTCGTACTCGGGTAGGACTGGAAGGCAATGTCAAAAACCCTTATTATCGACAAGATGCTGGTTTTGGTGGCCCCTTGAGCAAAGATAAAAACTTAACTTACTACATCGGGGGGCATTATCGGCATGCCGACGGCGCCAAATACCCCGGTTATCCTTTGAGTCGAGGCGGTCAAATCAAAGCGAATCTGGTTAAAAAATATAAACAAGGTTCCGTCCAGTTTAACTTAAAATACTTGCACGACCGCACCGTCCAGTTTGAATATACCCCTACTGTTAACTTTGACAAGCCAACTCCCGCTGGCAATTTTACCAACTCTAGCTCGGTTTTAAACCCCAAGGCGACGCTGTATTACCCCGCTTCGGTAAATGGTTTGACCGATGTTAACTATGACTCAAAAAACCTAAACTTGTATAAAGAATTGGCGCCAAGTCTCAATTGGGAACACCGCATAGGCAAAGGCTGGAAAATACAAAATGCCCTCCGCTACTCCGATAAATCCATCTTGAGCAATTCTTCCTTTATTGTCTATCCTTTTGCCGTAGATCAAGTGCCGTTTTATGCCATCAATGGTTTGTTGGGCAAATTTGGAACCTATAATTTTTACAACCCCAAAACCAATCAACGATATGGCAGTGTAACCCAGGAATTGGATTTTAGCAATCCAAATTTTCCATTTGCCTTCAAATCTAACCTTAATCTACCTGGATCAACAGTGCAGCCTAATTCGGTTTTTTTCAATCCTATTTCCTATGAAAATGGAACCATGAAAGACCTCATCAATCAATTTACCCTCAAAAAACAATTTAAAACCATGGGCTTTACTGCGGGTGTATTTCACTCCAGCACTTGGTTTAAATACAACCTTACTCCACCCGCAGCAATAGGCTATGGCACAATTGAAGACAAACCTCAATTTGTAGGGATAGATTACATTCCTTCAGGTATTGCCAATCCTCCAACTTATCATTATACGGATCGAAATGGCATCTCTGACTATGGCTCCGCTGGGGTATCACGTACGGAATCAACCATCAACCAAACTGCTTTTTTCTTTGGCCACAATTGGAACATTTCAAACAAACTCAACCTGGATTGGGGTTTTCGTTATGAAGATTTTAAATTAAATGCAAAACAGCGTAGGCCAATCAGTGCCAGCCAAAGCCTGGGCGGAGTAGATGGGGATTCTACCACATTGTACGACAATAAATCTTCTGTACTTGGGCAAAATATTGAATATTCAAGCCATTTGAACACGCTTTCTTTTTCAGCCGGCATCAATTACAAAGTCAACAATAATTTGTCTTTTTATGGGCGATACTCAAGAGGAAGCAAGGCACCCCAATTCAATTTTTATACTGAAAACAGCAAATTACTAGGTGTTGTACCTCAAAAAAACATCCAAATAGAATTTGGTGTAAAAATATCCAGAGGAAAAAGTAACCTTTTTATTACCCCATTTTATAGCGCATTGGACAAAATCCTCAACCAGAAGGTCGTGCAAGAAACCGGTCAGGTGGTTACCTACTATGCTACTCCAAAAATCTACAATAAGACCCATACCATTGGAGTTGAAATAGAGGGCAATTATACACTGAACGACCATTGGAGCATCCGGGCAAATGCCGTAGTACAGCAATTTACGGCTGATAAATACCAATTCTATGATACGAGGAAACGAGGCCCTGCTGATGATACACTAATTGACCGTTCTGGAAAAAAAATCAGCAGTTACACTCCGGCCTTTATCATTAATGTTACGCCAACTTATCGAAACAACAAGCTATTTGTCAACTTGAATTGGTACTACCTGGCCAAAAGAGCTGCAAATACTAGCGAGACCTTTTATCTGCCTGCCTTCAGTCAGTTTGATCTAAATATTGGCTATACCCTTTCACCAAAAATCCAACTACAAGCAAGCATTAACAATGTTTTGAACAAATTCGGGATCATGAATTGGTCTGCGCCCACCCCCAGTGGTGTTCCTTTCCAAACATTTGATACAGAGTTGTTCACACCTACAAATCGGGCAGCCAATCCGAAGGCAGTATATTTTACCAGCGCCATACAGCCCAGGGCTCTATTTATATCTTGTACCTTCAAATTGTAAAAAAAAGCCGATGAAAATCCTAAACACATTGTTATTGATTCTGCTCTTAAGTGCAGCACTAAAAGGGCAATACAACATCCCCAAGAAACAACTAGACAGTATAAAGCATGCCCTGACCTTAGCAAAAACGGATACCAACAAGGTTGATCTGCACTTTTTGATAGCCTTAGCCAACCAAAACTCCAACATCAACCTCGCCATTTATCATTTCAATCAAGCTTTGCACTACGCCCGCAAAGCAGACCACAAGGATAAGATTTTGGGTTGTTTGTTAAGCTTAGGTTTTTTTTATGGCGAAAGAGGCGAACCAGCTAAATCAACCGTCTTATTGTTGGAAGCATTGCATTATACCCAAAATACCAACCAGGATATTAGTATGTCTTTGGCCTTTTTGGCCAACAATTATGAAGTTCAAGGTGATCTTAGAAATGCCATCAAGTATGCACGGCGTTCTTATCAGGTCTTTGAAAAAAGAATAAAAGATAAATTACCCGCCGATCAACGAGGATACCCTGCGGGGCCGATGCGCATGGGGCAACTTTTTGAAAAAAACGGTCAATTGGACTCTGCGATGTATTATGCTCAAATGGCCTACCAACGCTATATCGAAAAACCCTTTAATGGCGGCGAATACTTTTTCACCCCGATTTGCAATTTGTTGGGAAACATTTACATCCGTCAGAATCAGCCCGAAAATGCCCTCCGTTATTATCGCCTGGCCATTCAAAAAGCTTACGAGGTCAATTTTGTCACCTCAATTCAGGAAAGTCAACTGGGCTTAGCCAATTATTATTACCAAACCAACCAAAAAGATTCCGTCATCCATTATGCTACCCAGGCTTACACAGGCGCCAGTAAAATCAAAAGTTTTGAAATCATGAAAAGGGCGGCTGGGCTTTTGCGGGAAGTGTACGAAAATTACGGGGCCTACAAAAATGCACTTTTTTACAATGACCTTGCCGTTGCGGCCAGGGATAGTGTATCTGGTGCGGAAAAAGTACGCGAAGTACAATCCTTGACCTTCAAAGAAGAACAACGCCAACAAAAAATCCAACAGGAAATTGAGACTGCTAAAATCGCTTATCAAAACAGGGTGAAAATGTACAGCTTGCTGGCTGTTTTGGGTGCAGTGCTCTTGCTGGCTTTCATCCTCTACCGCAACAACCAACAAAAGCAACGTGCCAACGCCTTGCTGCAGGCACAAAAAGAAGAGATCAATAGCCAAAAAACGCAATTGCAAAACTCCCTGGAAACCATCAAAGCCACCCAGGCCCAACTCATTCAATCCGAAAAACTCGCCTCCCTTGGTGAGCTAACCGCTGGCATCGCCCACGAAATCCAAAACCCCCTAAATTTCGTGAATAATTTTTCAGAATTAAGTGTGGAACTTGCTGAAGAATTAAAAGAGGAAATCAATAAGCCGGAATTGGACAAAGGCTTAATCGAAGAATTGGCAGCTGATCTGGCAAAGAATCAGGAGAAAATCAACCACCACGGCAAACGCGCCGCCTCCATTGTCAGAGGGATGCTGGAGCATTCGCGGACGAGCACTGGTGTAAAAGAACCTACTGACCTCAATGCGTTGGCGGATGAATACCTAAACATTGCTTATCACGGCTTACGCGCTAAAGACAATAGTTTCAACGCTATGCTGGAGACCCATTTTGACCCCGATTTACCAAAAATCGAGGTTATCCCGCAAGACATCGGTCGGGTGCTGTTGAACTTGATCAATAATGCTTTTTATGCCGTAAATGAAAAAGCAAAATTGGAAATTGAAGAATACGAACCTACTGTGACGGTAAGTTCGAGCATTGTAGGAGACAAGGTGGAGATCAAGGTCAAAGACAATGGCAATGGCATCCCTGAAGCGATCAAAGACAAAATTTTTCAGCCGTTTTTCACCACCAAACCTACTGGGCAGGGAACGGGGTTGGGGCTGAGTTTGGCGTACGATATTGTGACGAAGGGGCATGGGGGGAGTTTGGCAATGGAAACAAAAGAAAAAGAAGGTACTGGGTTTACAATTATGCTGCCTTTAAAAGCCCTATAAATTCAAATTGCTTTATGAAAAATTTATTGCTTTTTACAGTGCTGTTTTACTCAATAATCCTTTCTGGACAACAATCGCGTGCAGACAGTTTATTAGGCCTGCTTTCAAAAGCAACAGAAGATGAGGTGCGGGTTAACTTATTAGCAGATTTAAGCGAGGGATTGGGTAATTCAAGTCCTGATACCGCTTTTTTATTCGCAAGCAAAGGTTTAAGAATAGCGCAATCTATAGGCTATCTCGAAGGTGAAATCAGGTGTAAAGATAACCTTGCCGGTTATTGGTGGGCCGTAGGTGATTATGCAACTGCCGTAAAATTACTACAGCAGGTTTTAGCGTTTTACAAATCCCAAAATAATCCTATAGTGGCAAAGATTTATTCCGGTTTACTCAATTCGTACAGAGACCAAGGGGATTATAACGAAGCATTGTATTACAGCTCTTTAACGCTAGAGCATATTCCACCTGAATTTGAATTTGTACGCGGTATTGCCAACGCCATGAGGGGCTCAATATATTATGAAATGAACCATTTGGATTCAGCTCAATTTTACCTGACCAAAGCTTTGAATTATCCACTCATGATTCATAATGGCTGGATACTGCTGATGAACGGCCGCCTTTATGCAAAAATAAAAAAAACAGATACAGCATTCAGTTACTTCAGGCAGGCGATTGAATTTTTACAGAGAGATAAAAACTACAAAGATTTAGCAGGTGCTTTTATTGGTACAGGGGAGTTATACGAACAGATTGGCAATATAGACTCAGCAATTTATTACGGAAAACAAGGCCTTGATATCGCAAAAAAGAAAAAATTCAATAAAGAAGCCATTCAGTCTTATCTGTTGCTGTCAAGAGCATATGAAAAAGTAAATACTAAAACTGCTTTGGAATATTATAAGCTGGCAATCATTGGAAAAGACAGTTTATTTAACCAGGAAAAGCAAAGGCAGTTGCTCAGCTATAAGTTCAATGAAGAGCTCCGGCAAAGTGAAATAAAAAATGCGCAGCAACAGGCTATGAACAAAAACAGGGTGCTAATTTTACTCATGCTACTGACCTGTTTTGTACTTTTTATCATTATTTTAGTTCGGAATAATAGGCACAAACAAACAGCAAACCTATTGCTTCATCAACAAAAGGAAGAAATTCAAAGCACTTTATCCCAACTCCGCTCCACCCAAGCCCAACTCATTCAATCCGAAAAGCTCGCTTCCCTCGGTGAACTCACCGCTGGCATTGCCCACGAAATTCAAAATCCGCTCAACTTCGTCAACAACTTCGCTGAGGTCAGCGAAGAAATGCTGGTCGAAATGGAAGAAGAATTGGACAAAGGAGATACAGCAGAAGTCAAAGCCATCGCTGCTGATCTCAAGCAAAACCTCAGCAAAATCAACCACCATGGTAAACGCGCCTCCTCCATCGTGAAAGGCATGCTCGAGCACTCGCGGACGAGCACGGGAGTCAAAGAGCCCACCGACCTCAATGCCCTGGCGGATGAATACCTGCGCCTGGCCTATCATGGCCTGCGGGCAAAAGACAGCAGTTTTAACGCCACCATGGAAACATATTTTGATCCAGATTTGCCGAAAATCGAGGTGATTCCTCAAGACATCGGCAGGGTGCTGCTGAATTTGATCAATAATGCCTTTTACGCGGTTGCTGAGCGAAGCCGAAGTACCATACATGATAAGGCTAAACAAGGACTTGAAGGTTACTCCCCTACTGTGACTATAAGCACGCGGCTTCGGCTTCGCTCAGCCACCGAGAGGGCCATCGAAATCAGCGTCAAAGACAATGGAAATGGCATCCCAGACGCCATCAAAGACAAGATTTTTCAGCCGTTTTTCACCACCAAGCCTACCAGGCAAGGGACGGGTTTGGGGTTGAGTTTGGCGTATGACATTGTGACCAAGGGGCATGGAGGGAGTTTGGAAGTAAACAGCGTGCCAAATGAAGGGACTGAATTCATAATTCAATTACCACTTATGCAATAACAGTCTATTTCATTCGGAGGCCATTTCCCGCCATTCGGAAACAGATTCCTACCATTCGGAAGACCTTCCTTGTCTCCCGGTCTGCAACAGACCATCTTTGTATTGTCAGTTGAAAATAACCAGACCACACAATTAGTCAATATGCTGAAAGGAGCATTATTTGTGTATTTTGCAAAAGCTATCGCGCAAAAAAGCACGCCCTAAAACCCTTTGCCATGCGGAATTTAATCTTCTCTTTGCTACTGTTTCCCTTGCTTGCCTTTGCACAAAAAAGGGAAGTTTTTCGCATCGACAGCCTTCCCAAAGAAGGCATTTTGTTGAACCAGGGCTGGAAATGGCATGATGGGGATAATCCCGAATGGGCAAAGCCAGAGTTTGATGATGCAAGCTGGGGGGATATTGATCCGAGTAAAGATATTATCCAATTAACCAACATTTCGACAGACCAACCGCTATGGCTGCGGATAAAGCTTAACCCTTGGGCTGCTAAAAATTATGCCTTGTCCATTTCACAATCTGGCGCTTCTGAAATTTACCTCAATGGTCGCTTGATTCAAAAAATTGGACAGATTGACCCTGGCAATCAACACAGTAAAGCCTATAACCCCTTGGATGACCACCTCATTTTAAGACTGGATTCGCTGGACAATACACTGGCCGTCCGCTATTATTTTCAACAAGGTTTGAATCTTGATCCGATTTATAATATCCGATATCCTTTTTTTTCAGGGCGTATTTTTGATAGCAAGTACATGCTTGCTTCACCTAATAGTAATTTCTGGCCTGGATTTAATGTCGGTTTTGCCTTTATTCTCTTTTTTGTGCATGGTGTACTGTTTTTGTATTATCCGCCACTTAGGGCTAATTTTTGGTTAAGTGCCTGGGCTTTTTTGAGTACAATATTTGAATATTTTCTATTTCTCATGGAGACCAACTCATACTTGGAACGCAATACGCAATATGTACTTTTTGCAATTATATTGAGTCACCTATCCTCCTTTTGCCTGCTTTACTGCATTTATTTACTGCTTGAAAACAATCGGAGGATTTACATTTTTACATTTCTTTCACTTGGTTTTTTGGATATTATAAACTATTGTTTTTTCGAGTATGAAATAAGAGAAATTCTGGGGTTTGGTGCATCACTTGCCCAGTCGCTACTTTTTGTAACCATGGCGCTTCATGCCAATCAAAAGGGAGACCGTCGAGGAACGCCTGTTTTATATGGCACACTGGCCTATGTAGTATTTTGGTGTTTGTTTGTGATCAGTGATCAGCTCTCCTGGAGCCAAACATCCAAAGATATCTTGTTTCATCTCGCTGTATTCTCTTTTCCAGTTATGGTGTCTGCATTGCTGGGATTTAAATTCAGACAGGTCAATCAGTCCTTGTTGCACAACCTGGAGCAAGTCAATCAACTGTATGTCGAAAAGCAACAGATTCTTTACGCCCAAAATGAAACGCTTGAGCGGCAAGTCCTCGAACGTACCACAGAATTATCCTCCAAAAACCGGGATTTAGAAATTGAAGCGGCTTTGGAAAGGGTAAGGAGCAAGTCAATAAGCATGACTACAACGGAGGAAATAGGAAACATCATATTTACCCTTTTTTCAGAATTGAGGAAACTTGACTTAGCGCTAGACCGCTCTTTTATCATCACTTTTGATGCCGATTTGCAAGGAATGGTTTATTGGATGGCCGGACCAGAAGGCCTTTTGTCGCAAAATGGTTTTCATATTCCAATGTTCGACCACCCTTTTAATCATGCCTTGATTGATAATTTTAAAAGGAAAACTGAAAAATGGGAATTTCTTCTTGAGGGCAAAACCAAAAAAGCATGGGATGATATTGCATTTGTAGATTCAGACCTGAGTCAATTGCCTGATTTCATCAAAGACAGCATGATAAACTATGGGGATGTTTCCTTCTCATTGTCGAGCATGAGTTATGGCACGATGTTAGTATCTGGTCGTGAGCATGTAAATGCTGCCCAATTTGATCTAATCCTTAGATTTTCTAGAGTATTTGAACAAACTTATACCCGCTTTCTTGACTTGAAACAAGCAGAAGTTCAAGCAAGAGAAGCGCAGATTGAAGTGGCTTTGGAAAAAATTAGAAGTCGGTCGTTGGCCATGCACCACTCAGGCGAGCTAAAAGACGTGATTTCTATTATGTTTGAAAAATTAAAAGAATTAAATGTTCTCCTTGGTACTATTGCAATTGTTCTGTTTGATGAAAAAACAAGGGATCATTTCTTTTGGATTGGAAACGATCTTCACGAGGAACCACCTTTGATAAACTTGCCCTACGATGAAAATATATTTGACGAGGATACCTGTTCGAGAGATTGTTGGCAAGCTAGATTGACAGGCGAAGGATTTATGAATAAAAAATACTCTTTTGAACAAAAAAATAAATATTTCGAATACGTATTTGCCAATAATAATTTTGATGTATTGCCCCAACCGGTCAGAGATTACATCATGCAGGCTCAAGAACACATTGCTTGTTTCATCGTAGAAAACAACTCAACACTTTTTGTAGACAGCTGGGATGGGCAGACTTACAGTGACGAAATGCTTAAAGTAATAAAACGAGCAGCTGCCGTATTTGAGCAGGCATTCGTTCGCTTCCTCGACCTCCAAAAAGCGGAAGCTCAAGCCAGAGAAGCGCAGGTTGAGGCAGCATTGGAGCGGGTAAGAGCCAGGGCAATGTCCATGCAGACTTCAGAAGAGATAAATGCGGTAATCGGCAAGATATTTACCGAATGTAAATCGCTAGAAATTCAACTGGATTCCAGCATTATTCTCATCTACGATAAACAGACCCTTGATACGAAGTGGTACCTCACCAACAATGAAGACCCTGACTATCCTGCGTGTTTTAGCGTACCCTATAATGAATACCCTTTCAACACTGCTGTGCTCAATGCATGGCATCAAAAAACGATAGATTGGGGCTATATGCTTGATGTTCAGGAAAAAAAAGAATGGGATCAATTTATGTTCTCGAAAACGGATTTTGTTTTATTACCTGATCACATCAAAGAAGTGATGGCTGCTGTAGAAAAGTTGTACATCAAAGCCTCATTTAATGAATTTGGTTGCATTATGCTAACCAGTCTAAGCCCTTTGAATAATGAGCAAATGACTATTCTACCCCGTTTTTCAAAGGTATTTGAACTGACCTATACCCGTTTTAACGATTTAAAAATCGCAGAATCTCAAGCAGAACAAGCCAAGCTTGACTTGATTCAAATTCAAACCGAAAAAAAGAAAGCAGAAGATACTTTAGTGGAACTTCGCGCCACCCAAGCCCAACTCATCCAATCCGAAAAACTCGCTTCCCTCGGTGAACTCACCGCAGGCATCGCCCACGAGATTCAAAATCCGTTGAACTTTGTCAACAACTTCTCGGAATTAAGCGTGGAACTTGCCGAAGAATTAAAAGAGGAAATCAGTAAGCCGGAATTGGATAAAGGCTTAATCGAAGAATTGGCTGCTGATCTGGCAACGAACCAGGAAAAAATCAACCACCACGGCAAACGTGCTTCGGCCATTGTGAAAGGAATGCTGGAACATTCCCGGACCGGAGACGCGATGAATCGCGTCTCTACCGACCTCAACGCCCT